>JACCRH010000306.1 GCA_013813675.1 Gemmatimonadales bacterium | reverse complement strand
TGAGCCGTTTGGTCGCCGCCGGCTGCAGCTCGGCCGTCGCGAACATACCGGGCCGGAGCCTGCCATCCCGGTTGGCGATCTCCACTCGGGCGGTGAGGGTCCGGGTCTTCTCGTCGACCGTAGGGTGGATGAAAGTCACCCGGCCCTGGTAGGTGCGGCCGGGGAGCGCGTCCACCATCACACGGACAGGCATGCCGACCTTCAGCATCCTGGCATCGGCCTCGAACACGGCAAGGTCCACCCAGAGGGTGCTCGGGTCGGCGATCAGAAAGAGGTTGTCCCCCGCCTGGACTGCCTGGCCCTGGGTCACCATCTTCTCGGCGATCTCGCCACTGCGCGGCGCACGCAGCAGGATCTGTCGCTGCGCCGTCCCGCTGCGCTCGAGTGCGGCGAGCTGGTCTTCGGGAACGTCCCACAGCTCGAGCCGGCGTCGTGCCGCGGCCGCAAGGGAAGAGTCGCCCAGCCGCCGGGCGGTCAGATACTCCTCCTGGGCGCTCACCAGCTCGGGGGCGTAGAGCGCGAGGAGCGCCTGGCCCTTCCGCACCGGTTTCCCCGCGAAATCAGCGTACAGTTCCTCGACCCAGCCCATCACCCGTGCGTTCACGTACTCCCGCCGGGGTTCGGCGTAGGTCAGGGTACCCACGACCCTGGCCCCGCGGCCGACCGGTCGCATCGCCGCGCGCGCGAAAGTAATGCCGAGCCGTTCCGCGGCCGGACGGTCGAGCCGCACACCGGCCGACTCGCTCGCACCCGATGCCGGGCTGCGATCCATAGTCTCCATGGAGTCCATCCCCTGCATGCCGGCCATCCCGGGCATACTTCCGTCGAGGGCGGAGTCTCTCCTCCCCTGCATCGATTGCCCATCTCCATCGGCTCCGGCGCAGCCATTGGCAAAGACAGCAAGCGCGGCGGCAGCGATCCAGCGTCGCATCATTGGTCGTCCTCCCGAGCCTGTAGCTGTTGTAGCATGACGAGATGCGTGAGGTGCTCCGACGCTTCCCGGGCGGCATCGAGGTCCGCGCGGTATCGGGCGTCTTCCGCGGCGAGCACGTTGAGGAAATCGACCCGCCCCACCCGATAGCTCCGGAGGCTCGCCTCCGCCGTGGCCCGGGCGGCCGGCACCACCTGGTCCACCAGCAGCCGCAGCCGTCGCTCGCCCGCCGCGACTCGGGCCATGATACTCCCGAGCTCGGCGGTGAGCGCAGCCGTCTCCTCCGCCACCTCGGCCCGGGCCGCGTCCGCTTCCGCTTCGGCAGCCTCCGCGAGGCGGTGCTGCTTCCGGCCGGCGAAGAGCGGAAGGCGCACACCCACGAAAGCGGAGAAGAAGTCTGCGCCGAGTGGGCGGGCTCCGTACCTGGTCATGAGCGTGAAGTCGGGTCGCGCGGCGAGCCGCTCCACCCGGGCCGTCTGCGCCGCCGCTTCCACAGCGGCCAGCCGGGCGGCGACCCGGGGATGGTAGGTCAGCGAATCCGGGGCGACGACATCGGCCCGGGTCCGCGCGATGTGGGCCGCCGTCACAGTCAGCGCCGGTCGAATGGGCTCGATCCGGAGCGAGTCGGCGGCGGGACGATTCCGGAGGGCTCGGAGCTCGGCCCGCAGTTCGGCGTCCTCCTCGGCCAGATCGGCTTCCTCGGTGTCGAGGCGGGCCAAGGCGACGCGGGCCTGGAGCGGGTCGCTCTGGGGAGCACTCGTGGTGGCATAGCGAGCGGTCGAGATCTCGACGGCGGCGGCCAGCAACGAGCGCTGCCTCTCGAGCGTCTGGCGAGCGGTTGCGACGTACCGGAGCCGGTAGTACAGCGCCGCGGCCCGCACGCTGACTTCCCGCCGCCGGGCGGCGACGGTGGACTCACGGGCTCGTGCCTCCGCGCGGGCGGCACTCGTTCGAGCGCCGAGCGTGCCGGGCCAGGGGAACTCCTGACTGAGCTCCACGTCCACTTCCGTGAAGTCGCTTTCACGGAAGGCGAATCGCGGCAGGGTCAGGTTCATGACGCCGACCGAGAGCATGGGATCGGGCAACGCACCGGCGGGCCGGATCCGGGCCGTTGCTGCTCGGGCCAACGCCCGGCCGGCTCCGAGGGACGGACTGGCGGCGAGCGCCTCGGCCGTGAGGCGTGCGAGCAGCGAATCAGCGCGCGGCGCGTCCTGAGCAGACAACCGGCGACCGGCCAGGGCTACGACGAGGCCGGAGATCCCGGCGGCGAGACGAATCAGTTCCATCTGCGGTCTCCTTCCGTCGGTTGCAATCCGAGTCGCTGCGCGACCTGGCGAACCAGCTCCATGCGCCGCCCGCGGACCCGGACGACCGCGCCGCCCGCTCTGAGTGACAACTCAGGCTCCGCCGCGAGCTCGACGAAGGCGCCGGTGGCGATACGAAAGGACAACAGCTCTCGTCGGCCGCGATCGAAGAGATGCGCCCGGTGTTTGCGATACTCCGCGGGGCTCACCTCCAGCTTCAGCGCCGCGGGCGAGCGGATTTCAAGCGTTCGAGGGCGTGCGAACGCCCAGCCCCCTCGGGCCGGCGTGAAGCTCTCGAGCGTGATGGTCACCCACCCAGGCGGTTCCATGAGGTGTCGGCCCGGATAGCTGTACGACACGTCGATCGATACGCGGGCACCCAGCCCAAAGGCCCGCGAGCGGGTGGACAAGGTGGCGACCGCACGGGAGCTGTCGGTCACCCGGTCGTAGAACTGCTGCACGCAGTATGGCTTCGGCGCCAACCCGAAGCGCGGCTCCTGCGCCTGCAGCGGAGGAAGCCCGTGCGCTGTGAGCTGCAGGAATGCGGTCGCGGCGCCAGCCGCAGGCCAGAAGTGCGAATGGTGAAACACTGTCGTCCTCGCAAGCTGAAGAAGGTATCGGCCTCAGCAGGACGACAGGGTGGCTCACTCGAGCCACCCCGCCGGCCTGAAGCCTGCTTAACGACGAGCCATATCGACCGTGTCGGATTGCACCAGCCGCGCGGCAGCGACCCGCTGCTCCGGGGTGAGCACGCGGAGCGCCCTCCGCAGCGCCTCCCGGGGCGAGATCGGTTCCCGTTCCACCCGCGGAGACGCCTTCCCCGGGACTCGACTGTGGCTGGTGATCCTCAGCCGCCCAGGGTTGGTCCGGAGCCGGTGAGCGAGCTGAGTCAGCCGGGTGACCTGAAGGCTGTCGAGCGCCAGATCCTGCCGATGCTCGACCAGTCGCTCGACGACGGCATGGGCGGGTAGAGAGCGGGCCGGTGGGCCGCTCTGCGCAGCGACTTCCGTTCCGGGCAGTTGGGTGATGATGAGCGTCGCCAAGACGGCGGCGCGGGTGAGCCAGGGACACATGGTAACCCTCTCCGAGAGTGTGAGATATGAGCTCCGACCGCCCCACCGCGCTCCTTACGAGTGAGGCGGCAATGGCGTTGGTCACTCCGGCCCACCCGCAACGGGGGGCCGGCTATGGACGTGAGGCCGGGCTTAGACTCGGGGAGGGTGGAACGGTGGTGAGAGAATACCGCTGGGGGCGCTGACTACATCCAAGGGCGCGGGGCCTTGGTGGACGACGGAGACGAGCTGGAACGTTTCGCCGACCTGGGCGATCAGTGGCGCGGGCTGGGCGCAAAGCTGCGCGACAGAGCAGCCGCCTTCGACCTGGGCTCCGGCGGGTGCGAGTGTGCGTGCGTCCTGGCCGGACCGCTCCGGCATGGCGCACTCCGCGCTCGCGGCATGCTCGCGCTCAAGGCAGAGCGCCGCCCCGATAACGGGGTCGAGTTGGAGGAGGAGGAGCAAGGCCAGGATCAAGCGCATGCCGAACTGTACCTCTGTGGTAATCGTGGAGCAACATCTCGCCAACCAAACCCATGCCCCCTGCCTGCAACGAGGCAGCGCACGGATTGGTTCCTCCGAGCGCGGCGGGGGGACCATGTATGCTCAGCGCCTCTTGGCTTTTGGTAAAAGGACTCGCTCCCCCTGCCTCTGGCTGCGAACCCGAGATGGGCCGTGAAGAAGTTCGCCCGTGGTCGAGCTCCAACCATGGATGTGGTGTACGTCGCGGAAGCCTTCGACCCGCCGCCGCGTCGACGGCCCGCGGCTCCTTCAACGCATGTTCGAACGCCTCGATTCAAGGCTCGCTGGGACTTTCCTCCACTACTCGGCATAAACAGTAGACAAACGCTTGCGTTACGCCCGACGGGGTGCGGTGGTCCTCTCGCA
>JACCRH010000298.1 GCA_013813675.1 Gemmatimonadales bacterium | reverse complement strand
AAAACCTAGCGGCCTGCGCCCGCTGCACGGCGGGTTTACCTTCGACCCTGACCGCACTCGAGAGCCCAGGATGACCGCGTTTCAATGACCGACATCTCGCAGCCGGCCGCGCCGGAGAGGCCCCGGTACGACCGGTCCATCGTCGAGGGGCCGCTGCGCTCCGCGGTGTGGAAGCTCGCCTGGCCGACGATGATCACCAATATCATCGGCGGGCTCCAGGGCATCGTCGACCATGTGCTGGTCGGCCACCTGGTCGGGTTCACCGGCAACGCGGCGATCGGCGTCGCGTGGCAGATCATTATCGTCGTCATCATCTTCATCAACTCCCTGTTCACCGGCATGAGCGTGCTCGTCGCCCGCTTTGCCGGGGCCGGCGAGGAAGCCAAGGTGGACCGTACCGTCTATCAGGCCTTCCTCACCGCGATCGGTATCTCGCTGCTGGTGCTGGCTCCCCTGGGATACTTTCTCTCCCCGTCCCTGCTCGACCTGGTGAACGCCACGCCCGAGGTCAAGGCCGAAGCGCTGCCGTTCCTTCGCATCATGTTCCTGTTCATCAGCGGCATGCTCGTCTTCTACATGCTGAGCGGCGCACTGCGCTCGGCGGGGGATGCGCGAACCCCGATGGTCCTCGGCATCGCGATGACGGTGCTGAATCTGGTGTTGAACGTCATCCTGATCCGCGGGCTGGGACCGATCCCGGCATTCGGCACCGCGGGCTCGGCGATGGGCACGGTGATCGCCTCCGGTCTTCTCGCGATCTACTCGATGGTGAGGCTCTGGCGCGGCGGCTGGGTGGTGTCGTTCCCCAGGGGGCAAGGCTGGGGTCCGGACTGGGCCATCATCAGGTCGCTCTTCCGGTTCGGCTTGCCCTCGGGCATTCAGGGGATCGCCATGAACGTGGGTGGCGTGCTGATGCTGGCCTTCATCGGCTCGCTGGCGCAGAGCGCCGCGGCGCAGGCGGCGTTCGCCGTCGGGTATACCCAGCTCTTCTCACTGATCACCTGGCCGGCGATCGGACTCATGGGCGCGGCCGCGGCGGTGGCCGGCCAGAATCTCGGCGCCGGGCGCCCCGACCGGGCGGCGAAGTCGGTGCACATCGCGGCTCGGTACGGTCTCGGCGGGGCGGCTCTCGCCGGCAGCCTCTTCCTGTTGTTCCCCCGGCAACTGCTCGCGATCTTCGGCATGAACGAGCCAGCCGTCGCCGAGATCGGCGCCCAGCTTCTGCGTGTCCTTAGCGTGTCGGGACTGTTCATCGCCGCCGCGCTCACCTACACCGGCGGGCTTCAGGGCACCGGGGACACCAAGAGCCCCCTGTACATCTCGATCGTGTCGCAGGTCATCGTGCCACTCGGCATCTGCTTCGCCATTCAGTGGATGGGCACCCTCGATCCGATCGACATCTGGATGGCGATTCTGGCCGGTCATGCGGTACGCTGCGCGCTGAGCGTCGTCCGGTTCAACCAAGGGAGGTGGCGCAACATCGAGGTGGAGATCGACACGCCGCCAGGCGCTCAGCGTGGCGGCTTGGCCTGATCAGGGCGCTCTACGGCGAAGAAGAATCTTCAGATCCGACACGGTCGTGCCTGGCTCATTCGCGGATCGCCCCGGGAGCAGCTCGAACCGGGCGGTCTCCGCGCGGAGCCCCAGGTCGGAGATCGTTGAGTCCTCCACCGTAGCGTCGTAGGGCCCGGGGGGCAGTCCCTTGCGATAGAACGAGCCGTCGCTGAACGACTCCACGGCAGTCCGCGTACCGCTCCCCCGGTGGGTCAGGACGATCTGCAGCGGCCTCTCCAGCAACCGTGCTGACGGGTCGTCCAGCACCAGGCTCCCCTCGACCACGCCGCCAATCACGATCGGCACGTCGATGCTCCGGACCAGGTTGGGGGTCGGCATGACCGCGGCGGCGGGGAATCCCGGTGTCCACCAGGGGGAGGCCAGGGTGGTGGTGTCCACCGACCCCTCGCCCGGGGAGCGAGGCTGGGGTGAGCTGTCAGACTATGCAGAAAGTGCCGCGGTCCGCCCCGGAAACCCTTCCGCACTCAGCGAGGATCTGCGGCGGGGTACAGCGACTTGTACAGCCAGGCCCGGGCCTTTACCCAGTCCCTCCGCACCGTCCGTTCCGACACACCCAGCACCGCAGTGATGTCCTTCTCCTCCATGCCGCCGAAGAACCGGCACTCGATCACCTGCCGCTGCCGAGGATCGAGCTCCTGAAGCGCTTCGTCGAGCGCGAGGAGATCCTCGGCCGACGCGTCGGCCGGCTGGGGCTCATCGCCCAGCGTCACCGAGATCACGCCGCCACCCCGTTTCGCCGCCTTCCGCTTCCGGGCGTAGTCCACCAGCACCTGCCGCATCGCCCGGGCCGCGATGGCCAGGAAGTGGGCGCGGCTGGTGGCGCTGACGGAGCCGCCGCCCGCGAGCTTGATGTAGGCCTCGTGGATCAGCGCGGTCGTCTGGAGGGTGTGACCGCCCCCCTCACGGTCGAGCTGTCGGTGGGCAACCCGTCGGAGGTCCTCGTACACCAGCGGCACCAGGCGGTCCAACGCATCGCTGTCGCCCGCCTCCGCCGCTTCCAGCAGTCGGGTCACTTCGCCTGGCGGCGTGCTTCCGGGAGTTTCCATGGGTCCGATCCTCCAATCGTGTCATCCTGAGCGCAATTGTGTCATCCTGAGCGGAGCGAAGGAGCCGGAGCGGCGGGTTGACTCCCTCGCTCCGCTCGGGATGGCATAGCGGCCGTCAGAGCCGGGTGGGTGGTCGAGGCCGGCCGGTACCCGGTCCCCAGTCGTCGCCCAACCTCTCCCCGTCCGGCGGGTGTCCCCCCTCGAGCTCCCGCACTTCACGCTCAGCCTCTTCCAGCTCCTCCCGGTCGATCCCCTCGGCGCCGTGCAGCCGGGGACCGGGATGGCGCCGGCCGCGCACCAGCCAGAGCAGCAAGGCCACCAGCAGGACGCCCGCGAGAAGGATGGCCGGAACCGGCCCGGCAAAGTACGGCATCAGCCCTGAGACGCCGTCCGCTCGACGCCGCCCGAGGTGATTCGATGAGTGATCAGCGGTGACAGCGTTCCCTCCTCGGCGATCGCGATCGCCTCCGCGAGCGCGGCGAGCCCGCCGGCCGCGCCCGCCTCGTCCCGGGCGAAGACCGAGGCGATCGGATCGCCCGCCCGCACCGCGTCGCCCGGCTTCACGGTGATCACGAACCCGACGGAGGGGTCGATCTCGTCTTCGATGGTCGTTCGGCCACCGCCCAGCTCGAGGATGCCGCGACCGATCCGGCGTGGCTCCACCGTCGCGATCACTCCGCTGCGTGAGGCGCGAAAGACCTCGACCGCTCCGGCCTGCGGCAGGATCGCGGGATCCTCCGTCACCGCACGGTTACCGCCCTGCGCCTCGATCAGGCGGCCGAACGTCTCCAGCGCGCGGCCGGACGACACCGACGCCTCCAGCCGGCGGCGGGCATCGCCCGTGCCGGTGGCGGCGCCCACCAGGAGAAGCATCTCACTCCCGAGCGCGTACGTCACCTCCATAAGATCGTCCGGCCCCCTGCCCTGCAAGCCTTCCAGCGCCTCCTCGACCTCCAGCGAGTGGCCGCACGCCCTTCCGAGCGGGCGGTCCATGGCGGTGAGGAGTGCGACGGCGGGGCAGCCGTGGG
>JACCRH010000275.1 GCA_013813675.1 Gemmatimonadales bacterium | reverse complement strand
AGCCCCGAGGAAATCGAGCGGGTCACCCACGGCGCCAGCGAGGAGGACCTGGTGAACTCGGGGTTGGAGGAGACCATGATCGGAGCCTACCATCCGATCCGGGAGGTGTGGAAGCAGCGGGGCAGTATGGAGGACATGCGGACCGCCGCCCTGATCGTCGCGATCGACAAAGTGGCGTTGAGCTACGAGCAGCTCGGCATCTTCCCCTGAGCCGGAAGGATCAGCGCGCGACCCGGCCGGCGAGGTGAGCCGCACGAAGCGGGGGTGGTCCCGGATGGGGGCGAGGTTGGGGTGCGGATCCCGTCGAGGTCCCCCTCCATGGCGGCGAGCCGGGCTCGGGCATGGGCCAGACTCATGCATCAGTCCATCCGCCCACCTGAATTGCCCCGTCCGTTCGAGTGCGCTAGCATCCTGCCCATGACGCTCACGCCCTCCACCTCCGAACCCACCGGGATCGTTCGAGTGGGCTCCTTCGGGGGATTCGTTCCGCGGTTCGACGAGCTGATCGGGTCGTCCAGCTCGATGATCCTGTACTTCATCCATTCTCGGCGCTGGCGGGAGAATCACGACGCGGCGATCAAGGCATTCCTGGGCCGAGAAGGAACCAGCCTGGAGGTGTTTCTTCCGGACCTGGAGAACCACGAGCTCATGTTCTCGCTGGAGAAGCACTTCGACGACGGGCTCCTGATCCCCGCCATGGTGGAGGACGCCTATCGCTATTTTGCCCGTCTGGCGCGGGAGTTTCAGAAGCCGGTCCAGATCTGGTTGTTCGGCCGGTATCCCACCTATTCGTTCTACAAGTTCGATCAGCGCGCGGTCATGGCGATGTATTCCAACAGCGTCGCGAAGAAGGAGCTGCCCGCGTTCGAAGTCACCACGAATGGTTTTCTGGGAAGCTTCCTCGCGGCGGATATCGAGGACCTGAAGCGGGAGTGCCGAAGCCGCGCTCCCGCCGACCTGGATACGGTGATCGGTAACGCCACGGGAGAGCACCGCTAAACCTGCAGCCGCTTCCCATGCGAACCACCTCCGTCGAAGTCCGGCTGGGGCTACCCGTTCTCCAGCGCGTGCTCCTCCAGCGCCGACGACTCCGAGAGGTCCTCGATGATGAGAAAGCGGGTGATCAACCCGTTGCAGAGGTGGAGCAGCAGGGCGAATTCGCCGCCCAAGGTAACGTCGTAGCGGGGGATGGTGAAGCTCTCGGCGCCCACCGCGACCACCCGCTCGCCATCGCCAAAGCACTGTACCCGCCAGAACGTGACGATGTCGCCCAGGCTGGTGAAGTAGTCCACGACAGCCTGCCGGCCACGGCGTTCAGTCGTGGTGGGTAGGCCATCGGGTGGAGTAACCTCGAACTCGACGTCTTCGGACAGGTGGGTGGCCAACGACCGGAAATCCAAGGTCGAGAAGGCCTCATCCAGAATACGCTGCAGGTGCGCGGTGTTGTTCATTGAGCGATACCGTCCGTCAGAGCGGTGTCCTCCACCGACGCGGTCACGCCGCGACCGGTTTCATTTGCCGCATGATCGTCTGCGGTACAACCTGCCGTACAAGAACGATCACGCCAGGGGCGTGACCTGAATGTTACGGGTACCGAACATAAGCCGAACCTTCACCGAGAGCAAGAGGGCAGTCCTGCCTTCAACTCCTGAGCGCCAATTAGAGGCGGATGAACTCGGCGATCCCGGGATCTCTCCGAAGCTCGGCAACCACCTTCGCGTCCGGGCGCTCCGGCCGGTCGCGCCCGCAGTCCACCATGCAAAGGAACCCGAAAGGCTGCTCGCCGCCCGGGCGGAACTGGTGCCAGGTGAGCGGCGGTACCCGCACCAGGTCGTGCGTCGCCAGCTCCAGGATGCGCTCGCCGACCAGTGCCCTGCCCTGCCCCCGGATGACCATGATCGCGTGCTCATGGCGGTGGCGCTCGAGCGAGGAATACCCGCCTGGTGCTACCTCGAAGTAGCGAAGCTGGCAGCGGAGCCCCTCGCCTCCGTCGAACAGCAGCTGCCGGGTGATGCCGGCGAAATGCGTGCCCCCCGGCTTGTAGGCGGAGACGGGTATGTCTTTCCAGCGAAAATCTTCGGTGCGGCGAATGTGCCCGTTCATCTTCCCTCCGCGAGCGTCATCCGAGCCACCCGGTCTACCAGGGCTCGGGTGCGCTCCCCGATCAGGTCCCCAGTCTCATAGAGACTCCCGCCGATCAACAGGATGCAGTCCGGCCCATAAAAGGCGACGGTCTCCTCGATCCGGTCCAGCTTGATGCCGCCGGCGGGCGCCGGACAGCTTGGCCGGACTCGCGGGTGCGCCGCCCGGAGGGCCTGGGCGATCGCGCGGCAGGTCTTTCCGTCGTAGCTGAAGCGCCCGCCGGCATGAGGGAAGATCACTGCGTCCGCACCATACCATCGAAAGAGCTTGCCGAACAGCACGGTTTCATCGGCGCGGAGCACCCCGGCCAGTGACGGATGTGCCAGGACGGGAAGACCGTCCGGCATCGTGGCCAGCTGGTGGAGCAGCGGCAATCCGACGACCATCGGCGAGAGCAGCACCGCGGCCACTCCCGCCCGGCGGGCGAACCCCAGCTGTGCGAAAACCCGCTCGGGCGTGCCGATCAGATTGGGAACGTACACCGTGCTGGTGCCCTCGGTGGCGCGGAGGCAGGCCTCGACCCGCGCCTCGAACGGGCAGAAGGCGTGGTCGGCAAGACCGTGATCGTCTTTCACCAGGTCGATCCCGGCGGTGGCGAAGGTGCGGCAGAGCGCAGCGAGCTGGGGTACGCCGAGCCCCATCGGCTTCAGTGCCGTGGCGAGGAGGGGCCGGCCGATGACGCCGGTGCGCGCGCGGATTCCATCGAGACCGGCGCGAGGGCCGGGCAGCCAGTCGAACGCCGGCCCCGGAAGGTCGACGTCGGCCAACACCACATCGGGCTGGAGCGAGGAATTGCCGAAGATGACGTTGAGAAGCTGGGCGGGATCGGAGGCCGTGGCCGCCAGGGGCTGGGACAGCGTGACGCGATGGACCCCAGGGGACACTTCCAGCACATCCTCCACCCGCCCGACCATACGCTGCGCCATCTCACGATCGCGGAGGGCGGCCCGGGGCAGCTCCACCGTCTGCTCCAGCAGGAGCGACTCGGCCCGGGCGTGAATGTCCGCGGCGGTGGCCCGTACATTGTAGGTGATCCGCAGCGTCTCCTCGGTCACGCCGCCGGCCCGCCGTGACTCATTCGGCGGGCGGCTCGCTCTTCCAGAACCCGATCCCGCCCGCCTGTTGGCCGAGGTCCACGCTGGCCACTCGACCCAGCGTCCGGAGATCGATGACGTCCACCGTGCCCGGTTCCGACCCCACGCCTTCCTGGGTGACGAACGCGAAGCGGCTGTCCGGCGAGATCACCAGTCCGCTCGGCACTCGCCGGGTGGTGGCGATGCGGGCGAGCTCGCGACCGCTCGCGGCGTCTATGACCGACACCGACTGCCCCCGCTTGTTGGTCCCGACGATCACCCGCCCATCGCGGCTGGCCGCCAGGTTGTAGATCCCTTCGCCCGCGGGGACCCGCCGCTTCATGGCCCAGGAGACGACGTCGATCTCTACCACATCGTTCGACTTGCTGCACGCCACCCATACGGTGCGCCCGTCCGCCGAGGGTTCGGCCCAGGTGGGGGAGCAGGTCAGCGCCGGGCTCATGGAATGGCTGCCCTTCCCGCCCGCTTCCACCGGGTGCACCGGGCCGGTCATGCCGTGCTCGGCGGCGGCGGTCAGCACGAAGTGCCGGGTGAGCTCCATCCGGTCGGCATCGATCTCGACCAGCGCGTCGTTCATCATGCAGGCGGAGTAGTGTCGCTTGCCGTCGGGGGAGAGGCGGGAGCCGTGCGGCATCACGCAGGTGGGGATCCGGCGCACCTCCAGCATGTCGTCGGTATACACGACCGAGACGGAGGACGGCGTCATCTCGCCGTAGAGGTTGAAGTTCACCACCCAGGCGTAGTGGCTGTTGGGCGCGACCTGCACCGTGGCGGGAAAGAGACCCAGCTCCACCCGGCCGGCCGGCTCGTCGGTAGCGGTCGAGAATTTCCACAGCGCGCCGTTCGGGGTGCCGTGGGCGGTGGTGACGAAATACCACCGGCCGTCGGGCGAGACGTACAGACCGTGGGGGCCGACCAGCTCGGTCGGGTTGATGCCGATCCTCTGCTCCCGCTCGACCCGGGCCTTGCCTTGGCCGAAACGCACCAGCGCGATGCGGTCGTTTCCTTCGCTGGCGACGAATACGAGATAGTCTCGGTGGAGAGTGTCACCCTGAGCGGAGCGAAGGGGACATGGCGCGCCCTGGGCCCCTTCCCCCTCACTTCGCTCGGGGTCAGGGTGACAATTCGCGACACCAGCGCTCTGCCCTGCCGAGGCGCAGCCGGCGAGGAGCGCCAGGGCGATCAGCGGCCGCTTCACGGAATCATCGGCGCCGTGGCCTTCTTGGGGTCGACCCGGACCACCCACAGCCCGTTGTTGAAGTCGTTCACGTAGGCGAGCCCGTCCTTGGGATTCACCACCACGCCCCAGGTGAAGGCGGCGTTGCGTACCGCCCCACCCATGTCCGCGGTGTTCAGCGAGGCGATCTCCCGGCTCTGGGCCCGAAGGTCGCCCTGAAGCTCACCCGAGATATCGAAGACGTGAAAGCCGGCATCGTACGCGCCGACGTAGAGGGTGTCCGCCACCTGCCAGACGTTATGCGCGCCGCCGTTTTCCGGCGTGTACCAGGCCGCCGCCTTCGGGTGCTCGATGTCGCTGACGTCCACGACCTGCAGCGTGCCGTACATCCGGCTCGACGAGGCGTCCTTCGCGCCTTTGATCGGGCGGTTGAGATACACCTCGTCGGCGATGAAGACGTACTTCCCGCCCCGCTGGCGCCAGGCCGTGTGAGTGCCCCGGGCGAAACCCGGCCCGCTCACGTCCTCGACTTCCTGGTACAGCGAGTCGAGGTCGTACTTGAACTGCGAGACCAGGACCGGCTTCTGGGGCCGGCCGCCCCACTTGCCGTTCCCGACGTCGAGAATCACCAGCCCGTCGTTCCAGTAGCTGGCGTACATGAGTCCGTCCACGATGTCGAGATCGTGCACGTAGCGCGCGGCATCGGGCCGGTCGGTGCGCCACTCACCGGCTCGGACCGGTTTGGCCGGATCGGTGATGTTCACGATGTCGATCGCGCCGGTGCCGTCGTTGGTGAGGAAGACGTAGCGGCCGTGCCGGGGATGCTCGTAGATGTAGACCGAGTGCACTCCGGCGGCCACGCCGTCCACGAACTGGGCGATTTCCTTGGGATGCAGCGGGTCGCGGGTGTCGGCGATGACGATGCCGTTCTTCCGGTTGGCGGCGCCTTCCCGGGTGAAGACCAGGTAGTTGCCGTCGGCGGTGGTCTGCATGTCGTTCACCAGCCGGGTATTGGCCAGGAGCGAATCGACCACGACCGGGTTGCCCGGATCACTGATGTCGAGCGCGTACACCCGGTCTCCGCCGCCATGGGTGCCGAGGTAGGCGACCTTCCCGTTGGGATGAATCCACACTTCGGATGTCAGGAACGCGGTCCGCGGCAGGCGGCCCACGACCGTCACCGAGCGGCGCACGCCACGCTCGCGGACGTGGACCGTGGTGCTGGCGGAGCGGCGGCCCAGCGTCGCGGTGACGGTGTATACCCCGGGCCGGTAGGCGACGAAGCGGCCATCGGCGGCAAGTTGCCCGTCACCCGGAGAAAAGGTCCAGCTCGGCGTCAGCCCCGCGATGGGCTTTCCCCCGGCGTCCCTCGCGTCGGCCTCGAAGGTCACGACGTCGCCTTGACGGACCGCGGGCTTCTCGGGGCTGAGCGTGAGCTTGGAGATGGTGCCCGGCAGCACCCGCACCTCGACGGCGGCCGACGCCCCGGGCACCGAAGCGGTGACCTGCCCGCTGCCGGCCGCGAGGCCGGTGAGCACGCCGTCCTCGTCCACCGCGAAAATCTTGGGGTCGCGGGAACGCCACTTGATCCGGTCGGCGGTTCGATCGTTGGCCTTGGAGTAGGCGGCGGCGGTGAGGCGAAGCATCTGACCGTCCAGGATGGTAACCGCGGACCGGTCCACCTCAACCCGTGCCGCCGGTCCGGGCACCGCCTCGAACTCGACCGACGTCGAGTCGATGAAGGGCCGGCTCCCCGGGACGACGGCGCTGAGACCAAGCGGGAACTTGCCTACCGAGCTGGCGACCAGCCAGAAGCTTTCCGGCCGCACGGTGCCCTCGCCGCTGCCGCCCCGCATCCGCACCCAGACCACCGCCTCCGGGACCGGCTTGCCGTCCGCTCCAATCGCCCGCAGCGAGAGCTGAACCGAGTCGCCGGCGGTGATCGTGCGGGTGGTAGGCCGGACCTCGATGCGCTTGACCGGTGACGGCGGCATCGTGCCCGGCTGTTGGACGGCGAGAGCGAGCGTGGGGAGGACGGCGAGGAGAATCACGAGCACCTCGTGTGGACGCGGGGAAGCGGCTGCCGCCCCAGTGCGGCGGGCGGGCCAATACTAGGAATACCGCCCTGTTGGGACAAGGGAACGCCTCCGAAGGTTGCGCGCCCGCCGGCGGGTCGCGGCGCCAGGGTAGATTCCGGACCCGCAGCGCACGCGACACCGTCCCTGGAGGAACCATTCCGATCCGCCGCGTCGCCGTCATCGGAGCCGGCGCCGCCGGCACCATGGCGGCGATCTTCGCGGCCTCGGCCGGCGCCGAGACCGTTCTGCTGGAGCGCACCCGCGACGGCGGTCGCAAGATTCTCATCAGCGGCGGCGGACGGTGCAACATCCTTCCCGCCCGGGTGGACGAGCGCCGGTTCGTCACCGATTCCTCCCCGAACACGCTGCGGAAGATCCTCCGATCATGGCCTCTGGCGGAGCAGGTCGCCTTCTTCGAGCGCGAGCTGGCCATGCCGCTGGAGGAGGAGGAGGAGACGGCGAAGCTCTTTCCCGTCTCGAACCGGGCGCGAGACGTACGCGACGGGCTCCTGGCGCTGGCGGCGCGGCGCGGCGCGCGGTTCCTGTCCGGGACGACGGTCGTCGGTATCGAGCCGGCGGCCGGCGGATGGGAAGTTCGCCGTGAAGGCGACACCGCGCTCGTGGCCGATGCCGTGATCGTGGCGACTGGCGGCCTGTCGGTGCCGAACACCGGGAGCGACGGGCGCGGGCTGGCGATCCTCCAGGCGCTGGGACACCGGATCCACTCCACCTACCCCGCGTTGACCCCGCTGGTGGCAGCGCCATCGCCGTTCGCACAGCTCGCCGGTGTTTCGCTCCCGGTCACGATCACCGCGCGGCAGGGGGACCGCGCTGCGGTCTCGTCCGGAGGATTTCTCTTCACCCACCGCGGCTACAGCGGTCCCTCGGTCCTGGACGTCTCACACGTCGCGGTGCGCTCGCGACAGGAGGCGGACACCGGCGCGACGCTTCGGGTGAGCTGGACCGCGCTCGACGAGGCTGGCTGGCAGGCGGCGCTCCGGCCGGCGGGGGCCCGAACGGTCGCCGGCGCGCTCCGCCGCGAGCTGCCCGAGCGGCTGGCCGATGCCCTCGCGGGCGTCGCGGCGGTGTCGCCGTCGCGACCACTGGCGCAACTCCGGCGGGACGAGCGGCTCCGCTTGATCGCGGTGCTGGTGCGCGGCGAGCTCCCCTGGAACGGCGACGAAGGCTATCGGAAGGCCGAAGTGACGGGGGGCGGCGTGAGTCTCGCCGAGGTGGAGCCGCGGACCCTGGAGAGCCGCCGCCATCCCGGGCTCTTCATCTGTGGCGAGGTGCTCGACGCCTTCGGCCCGATCGGGGGGTATAACTTCCTCTGGGCCTGGGCGACTGGCCGGGCGGCGGGAATGGCCGCCGCCCGGGAACCGTAGCCGTGCCGCTCAGAAGACCACTTTCAGAATCCTGCCCTCGGTTCCGACCAACCACCCATGGTGCCGGTCGGCAAAGGCCACGGCCCAGTAGTCCCGCACCTCGGGAATCAGGTGCCAGCGCTTCCCCTCGTTCGCGGTCCACGCCGCTCCGCCCGGGCCGGTGATCACCACCGTCCGCTCGTACTGGTCATTGCGCGAGGGCACGTAGCTCAGGCCGTAGGCGGCTCCCGGGAACGGCGTGCCGCTCACCAGCTGCCAGGTCTTTCCCCCGTCCTTGGACCGGGCCACGTTGTCGGAGAGCGCGTCGGGCGCCTCCAGGTCGCCGCCCGCGAGAATGCCGTGCGAAGCGTCGCGGAAGGCCACGGTGAAGAGCCCCGAGGCGGGCGTGCCCTGCACGATCGGCGTGAGGTAGGCCTCCCAGGTCTTGCCCCCGTCGGTGGTGGCGAGAATTCGGGCCTTCTCCGCCGCCCCGGTGGCGATCCAGGCGCGGTCGCTGCCCTGGGTGGCCACGCAGGTTCCACTCGCGGCGAACGCCGCCTCGCCCAACTGCGCCGGCGGCAGTCTTCCCCCGATCCTCCGCCAGTCGTCGCCCCCGTTCCGGGTCTGAACCACCGGTATGATTCCGTTGACCGCATCACCCATGACCAGGCCCCGCTCCGGGGTCCAGAAGTCGAAGCAGTCGTAGAAACCCTTCGGGTGCTGGTTGGTGAACTGCAGGGTCCAGGTTGCCCCACCGTCCACCGTCTTGTAAATGCGGGAGTCGGTGCCCACGCCCGCGGCGAGCAGGTAGGCCTCCGTCGCGCTCACTCCGTGCACGTCGCGAAACTGCAGCAGCTCCGCCCCCTCGACCACGCCGGCCTCCCAGTTCCGGCCGCCGTCGAGGGTGCGGACGAAGGTGCCGCCCACGCCGCTGGCCCAGACCACGTCGGCGTCGACCGGGCTGATCGCCTGGAGCCGGTTGATCGTTCCGCTCTGCTGCACCCGCAGCCTCGGCGGATCGACCCGCAGCGACGACGACTCGACGCCGGGAGCGGCCACCGGGTCGGGCGAGGAGGGATCGGAGCAGGAAAGGGCCGTCGCGGCGACGGCCAGAGCCGCCGCGGATGCGTTCGACAGAAAGCGAGCCATGGGATTTCTCCGGGTGGAGGTGATACCAGGAAGCATGGTCACACTACGGTGAGCCAAACGCGGAGGCAAGAGCGAAGCGAAATCCTCTCAGGCGTAGCGCTACCCGATCGGCGGCAGACCGGGGTTACTATTCCGCCCGATGAGCCCCGCTGAGCTCCTGCGCGATCGCCTTCACAACCAACACCTTGCGGCGACGACGTTCGACGATCCCGCCGACCCGGTGCGCTGGCTCGTCGCGGTCCAGGCGCAGGACTATCTGGGCTCGCTGGGCGATCGGATCGCGGACCCGGAACGCGACCGAGCGGTCGGTCGAGCGAGCGATCGCCGACCGGGCGATTCTCCGCACGTGGCCGATGCGCGGTACCCTGCATTTCGTGGCGGCGGAAGATGCTCGCTGGATGCTCGAGCTGATGACGCCCCGTATGGTGGCAGGGAGCGCCGCCCGTCTGGAGCGCGAATACGGTCTGGACGAGAGGGCATTCGGCCGAAGCAGAGAGGTCATCGCCCGGGCCATGCAGGGGGGCCGGCGCCTGACCCGCGACGCGGTCTACCGGATGCTGGAAAACGCTCGGATCTCCACCCGCGGCGGACGCGGTCTCCATATCCTCTGGCGCGCGGCCCAAGACGGGCTGATCTGCTTCGGGCCGCGTGAGGGCAAGCAGCCGACGTTCGTCCTTCTCGAGGAGTGGGCGCCGGGGTCCAGGCGCCTGCCGCGCCGCGAGGGACTGGCCGAACTGGCGCTACGCTATTTCCAGAGCCACGGACCGGCCACAGTACACGACTTCGCCTGGTGGTCGGGGCTGCCGCTCGCCGACGCGGCCGATGCATTGGACCTGGCGCGTGCCCACCTCGTCTCACATGATCGGGACGGCCGGGGCTACTGGTCGGCGCCCACAACGCCGGGCCCGACCGTGGGAGCCCGGGCCTATCTGCTCCCCGCCTTCGACGAGTACACCGTCGCCTACCGTGATCGCGGGGACATCGTGGACCCTGCGCGGCGCATGCGATCGATGGACCTCCTGCGGCCGGCGATCGTCCTCAACGGCCGAGTCGCGGGCACCTGGACGCGGACGCTCGGCCGGGACTCGGTCGAGATCGACTCCCGGCCGTTCGCTCGTCTAGGCACTAGCGCACGCCGCCAGGTCGCCGCCGCGGCGCGGCGCTATGCCGCGTTCCTGGAGCTGAGGGCCCATGTCTCCTGAGACCACCCGCACCCGCCGGAGATGGAGGAAGCTGTGGCGCAACATTCGGAGTGTGGCGGCATTCCTGCCGCCGATGGCGTTTCAACGGCTGCGCCATCGGATCTGGCACGGAGCGGTTCTCCCAGCATCCAACCCGCGAACCTTTACCCATCGCCTGTTTCTGAAGATGGCCCGCGAACGCAATCCCCTGCTCCAACGGACCTCAGACAAGCTGGCGCTGCGAGGTTACGTGGAAGAAAGGCTGGGGCCGGGCTTCCTGCCGGAGTTATATGCCACGCTCGACTCCCCCCACGGGCTGCTGAGCCTGGAGCTGCCGACGCGTTACGTGGTCAAGGCGACGCACGGCAGCGGGATGACGCGGTCGTGACCACTGACGACCCGGCCACGCGGGGGGCCATCGCTCAGCGGGCGCGGAGCTGGCTCGCCACCTCGTACTGGCGAAAGAATGGTGAATGGGGATACCGCGGCATCCGGCCTCGTTTGCTGGTCGAAGAGTTCCTCGACGCCGGTGGGGCCGAGGTGCCGCCGGATTGGAAGTGGTTCTGTTTCGGGGGTCGGGCAGCGCTGGTGCAGGTGGACTTCAACCGGTTCAGTGGACACACGCGCAATTTCTACAATCCTGACGGCACGCCGGTGGCGCTGCGGATCAAATACCCGCCTGGCCCCGAGATCGCCTTGCCTTCGAGCTTCGACACCATGCGACTGGTCGCGGAGCGGCTGGCGCGGGAGTTCGACTTCGTGCGGGTTGATCTCTACGCGCTCGGCGACCGAATCGTCGTGGGCGAGCTCACCCACTACCCTGGCGGAGCGGGCGAGGACTTCGATCCACCCGAGTGGGACGCGAAACTGGGCGCGCTCTGGTCCGAGCTGAGGTCATGATGCCGACACCAAAGCTGATCGGCCGTCTGACACGCGACAGCTCCACCGAGCTCAGGAGCGTCGCCGGCCGGTCACACCGGCTGCCGGACGACCTCCTCCGCCAGGCGTCGCGCCGGGTCGAGATCATGGCGCTGGTCGCGGGAGCGCTGTGGACCTCGGCGCCGGCGTTGGGACACCTGGCACTCTACCTGACCGAGCCCGGCGACCCTCGTTGGGCGCGCTTCAACATCGTGGATGGCATCGCCGCATCCTGCGTCACCATTTCCATTGCGGTGTACACCTATCTGCGGACTTCGAAGCGTGAGCCGGCGTTCGTTATGGACCTCGCCCTGGTGTACATGGTGGTCATGGCGTTCGGAATCGGCGTCCTGATCCACTGGGGCGAGCCGTCATTCGCACCCGCCGATCTGCGACCGATGATCTCGTGGATCGGGCCGATCATCCTCATCACGGCCGCGATCGTGCCCGCGAAGCCCTGGAAGATGCTGCTGGCCGGCCTGGTCGCCGCATCCATGGACTCCATCGGCATGGTCGTCGGCAAGGCCGCCGGGCTGTACGACTACGGGGCCTTCCGCAACGTGCTGCTGATGCACTACCCCAACTACCTGATGCTCGGCGTGGCAGTGGTGATCTCCCACGTGGTGACCCGGTTGGGACAGCA
>JACCRH010000247.1 GCA_013813675.1 Gemmatimonadales bacterium | reverse complement strand
ACAGGGAGACCTGCCGCGCGATCTCGGTGTTCTGGTTGATCCGGTTCTCGATCTGTCGGGGACCGAACACGAGACTCTGCCGGGAGAGCCGGTACACCAGCAGCTTCCCGTAGACGTCGCCGTCGTTTCGCGCCACCATCCAGGCGGCCAGATTCTCCTTGCCCCGTGGCGTGAACGGCACGATGTAGATGAACTCGGCCTTCGACTCCTCCGGCAGGCGCATGATGATGTGCCGCATGAACGGCACGGCCTCATCGGCCTTGGTGACCTGAGGGATCTGCCACTGGTCCTCCCGGTGGTAGAAGTCCTCCGGCGCGTCCATGTGGTAGGTGGTATAGAGGTTGGTCTGAACCCGGTAGATGTCATCGGGGTACCGCATGTGGGCGCGTAGGTGGGCCGGCATGCTGTCCAGCGGGACAAAGACGCCGGGGAAGATGCATCGATGACGAGCTTGACGCTGTTCCGCATGTAGCTGGTGCCGTCGAGGAGCCGCTGCGCGTATGGATAGCCGTCCGACGTGGTGTAGGCATCGAGGATCCACTTGAGCGTGCCGTCGCCCGCGATCACGAGATAGGGGTCGCGATCGAACCGGAGGAACGGCAGGCCTTCCTGGCCCGGGCCGCGATATCCCGATAATAGAGCACCCGGCTGTCGTTGGTGATGTCCTGCGAGAGCAGGACCTTGGAGGAGCCAAACCGGACGGAGAGCCGCAGCCGGCGCCAGAGGTTGCCGACCCGGATGCCACCGGTGTCGCCGTACGCGGCGTAGACGTTCGCCTCGCCGGACGGATGGTCGAACTCGCGTTGCCGGGTGCCCACGAAGACGTACTCGTTGGCGACCTCGCCGTAATAGATCTGGGGACGGGTGACCCGCAGCGAGACATTCGAGACCGTGGCAGGTCCTTGATGAGCAGGACCGGCAGGCACGGCCGAGCTCGTGCTCGAGGGTATAGCGGTCGGCCAGCGCGGTTTGGAGGTGAGTGAAGAGCTCGGCCACGCAGCGTTCGAGGGACAATGGGCTGCAGGATCGTCGAATGTAGCGGACGAAAACAGAAACAGCTACGACACTCACGTACGGAGCGGGGAATCCTGCAGCGAAACCCCTACCCGCTACGTCTTGCCTTCCACTAGTTGCTGGAAGCGCGGCTGACCACGCAGCGAATCGAAGGCGGGGTCGATTTTGAGCCAGGCCGGGGAGAGATAGTAGGAGACCTTGAGCAGCGGCTCGAGCAGATCGAGCGCTTTCTCGTGCTCACCCACGAGTATGTAGATGCGAGCGAGCTGGTGCTGAAGGTAGGCACCCTGGTAGCGGTCCTTCGTGATCGGCATCAGCGCTACGCCGCGCTGGCCTTCCCGAATTGCCGCGGCTTTTTCGCCCAGATAGGCCAGCGACACCCCTAGAAATATGTGGAGCACGGGATCTTCCGGCGTCGCCTGAAGCATCTGCACGTTGGCCTGCCGGGCCGAGTCGGCATAGGCGTGAGCCTTCGCCCGGTTGCCTTGAAGGGCATATGTCTCGGCGAGCACTATCCCCCATGCTGAGCGGTTGTCATCGAACGCACTCGGGGTGAGCCGCAACAGGAGCTGTCGCTGAGGCTCGTCCAGCACCCAATAGAGGTCCCAGATCAGCGCCACATAAGCGACGAGCACAGTGGGATCCAGCTCTCTAGGGGCCGCTCGAAGCACGGCCTGCGCGCCGGATAGATCCCCCTGCGCCAGCTCGACCATGGCCCTGGCCTCCCGGGCGTCTACGCTTGCCGGCACGAGTTCAAGCGCCCGATCCAAGGTCTTTTCGGCTTCGGAGTACCGCCGGGTGAAGAGCAGCACTACCCCGAGGTTCGTCACAGCTGAAGCTGAGCGCGGATTGAGACGGACCGCTTGCTCCAGATGTTTGCGCGCGACTTCTCCGCCTCTCAAGCCAAGTGCGTTCCACCCTACCGTTCCAAGCACCTCGGCGTTGCGAGGAGCCAGGACGAGCGCCGTGCTGTCCTCACTGTAGGCACGGGCCTTGTCTCTCAGTACAACGTTGTAGTACACCGCCAGCGCCTGGTGCGCCTCGGGCAACGCGGGGTCGAGGGCCATCGCTCGCTCGGAGGCACGGCGGGCTGCTTCCGCCAGGGTCGGCGTGGGTGCGAAGCTGGTCAGGTATAGTGTCGATCGGGCGCGGGCGAGCTGCGCCCAAGCCAGGGCGAAGGACGAGTCCAGGGCCACTGCGCGCTCATATGCCGCGATCGCCTGGCGGAGACTCGGGACGTTACGACCGTCCACCCCCGCGGCCTCACCCCGCAGGAACGCGTCATAGGCGGCCAAGTCCTGCGTGGGCTTGGCGGCCAGCTCCTCCTTGGCGCTCTCCCCCAGGGCCACGCTCAGCGCTTGCGCCACCTGCCCGGCGATGTCGGCCTGCACTTGGAACACGCCGGTCAGCTCGGCATCGAAAGACTGGCCCCATCGGGTCCGCGGCGCTTGGCCGGGGCCCACTTCTACCAGCTCCGGCGTGACCCTGACCCGGCTCGCCGCGCCTGGGACCTTCTCCCACTGGACCGTGGCGCTGAGGAGGTAATCGACGCCCAGCTCCCGGGCCACTTGTTGCTGCGGCTTGGTAGTCCCTTTGTATTCGATCGAGCTGCCACGGGCGATCACGGAGAGGCCCTCGATCTGGGACAACTTCGTGCGCAGATCGTTGGCCACCCCATCGGCGAAATAGGCGTCGGCCGAGTCGCCCAGGTTCTCGAACGGAAGCACAGCCACGCGCTTCGCCCCCGCGTTGGCGTCGTTCCCTAGCGTGCCCCGCTGCCAGGCAAATAGCACGCCGAGGCCGATGAGGATGCCAAGCACGAGGGCCGTTGCCACCACCGGCACCGGCCGCCGGATTGTGCTGGTCGGAGCCGGCCGGCTGCCCGTCGGTACGGTGGGGGTCGCCACCGGCGTGGCTATCGTCCCGTGCAGGGCACGGACGAACTCGGCCGCGCTGGCGAAGCGGTCGGCCGGCACCGGGGCCAGGGCCCTCATGACCGTCTGATCCAGCGGCGCTGGGATCGCCGCGCGCAGTCGGCGCACGCTTGGCACCGGGTCACTGAAGCGCTTGGCGATGATGGCCTGTGCCCTGGGCCCCGTATACGGCGGCTCGCCCGCGAGCATCTCGTAGAGCACGCAGCCCAGGCTGTAGACGTCGCTCCGGCCATCTACCTCGCGCGCCCCACTGGCCTGCTCGGGCGACATGTACGCCGCCGTTCCCACCGCCAGGCCCGTCTCGGTGAGCCGCCCCCCGTCCGCCTGCCAGAGCGCCCGGGCGATCCCGAAGTCCGCCACCAGCGCATGCCCGCTGTAGAGCAGGATGTTCTCGGGCTTGATGTCGCGGTGACCACGCCCTGCCCGTGGGCGTAGGCCAGCGCGTCGGCCACCTCCCGGGCGATCTGGAGCGCGTCCTCCACCGAGAGCTGGGTTTCCCGGCGCAGCCGGTCCCGCAGCGACTCGCCCTCGATGTAGGGCATGACGTAGTAGAGGAGGCCCTCTACCTCGCCCGAGTCGTGCAGTGGCAGGATGTGAGGGTGGGTGAGGTTGGCGGCGACCTCGATCTCGCGCAGGAAGCGGTCGGCGCCGAGCGCGAAGGCCAACTCGGGATGGAGCACCTTGAGTGCGACGGGGCGGCGGTGGCGGAGGTCGCGGGCGAGGTAGACCGTGGCCATGCCGCCCCGCCCGAGCTCGCGCTCGAGGGTGTAGCGGTCGGCGAGAGCGGTTTGGAGGTGCGCGAAGAGCTCGGCCACGCAACGCTCGGAAAGGCGAACGAATGGGCTGCGGAAGTCCGAATATACGACTTGCTGTCAGGCTCGGCCAATCGCGCGACATTGCCGCTCACGAGCTGCTTGGGGACAGATGATCGGGGAGCAGGGGAACCTACCTCTGTCTTTGACTGCGGGGTGTTGGGAACACCGGGAGGGCGGCTGCTCAGACAGCCGCCCTCGGCGGAGGATGTTTGTCCCACCGCATCTCGTGACGAGCTACGAGATGCTGCAATAACCAGGGCCACTCGTAGCGTAGAGCAGGGAGCTATAGTCGTTCTTGCTTGTGAAATCGTAGTTAGTCCCTGCGGTCTTCACCCAACCCGTAGCAGCGTTGACATAGGCGTACCAAGTCAGCCGAACTATGACTTTGTAGTGTCCGGCGCTGCGCGGCAGAAAGGACGCCTCGGGGAGCATCGCCGACAGTGGAGCTGACCATCCACCGGTAGCACCGATTCGGGCGTTGACTGGAGCCTTGTAATGAGCAACCCAAGCGCTCCCGTTCCAACGGTAAAACCAGACTTCACCCATTACGTATTGCTCGAAGTACTGGCTTCGTCCAAGGGTCTTGTAAACCTGGATATCTCCCTCGTGCAACGGGGGATTCGCCGGGTACTGGACCTCCGGACACGATCGAGCTCACCGACATCCAGCGGCGCCAGCGCGAGGCACTACGAACCGGCCGGATGCTGGTGGAGACGGGGCTCCGCGCGGCATTGAGTGCCTTCGACGGCCGCCTTGGGGTTTCTCGACTTCGAGACCGTCAGCCGTGTCTGGCGCGCCGGGTGATTATCACCATTCGGCATACCTCGCCGAAGGGACGGGAGGCCCGCGAGAGGAGCTGGCCCTCCGCCTGCTCGAGGCGACCGCGCACGCCGATCGGATCGAGATCGCCCGGCTGCTGTTCGTCGCCCACAAGGTCCGGGATCGCGACCAGTTGCGCCGCGACCTGCTGGCCTACCGCGAACGGGATACCTGGGCGATGGGTGCGGCGGAGGCGGCGCGCTCGCAGGGCGCGTTAGTGACCGCACTCCACTCCGCCGCTGGTGGTCGCCCTTAGGCATGCGTGGCGGTCACGGTGGCGCCCGGAGAGCGTGTCGCCTCCGCCGCTCGCCTGGTGCACAAGGCCTGCCCCGCGAAGCCCGCGAGAAACCTCAGCGACCTTGCTCCCGTCCGATACTACGGCTCTGCGTCATCTGCATCCAAATAGAGAGGGAAATTCGAGATGCGTGCAGTCCTGCTCGCGTGCGGCGCCGCTGCGGCGCTTGGCATCGCCCCGTCCGCACCCACCGTCGTAGAATACGTCATCCCCCGCCCCGGCAACTTCCCCCACGACCCTACCGTCGCGAAGGACGGCTCGGTCTGGTACACCGACCAGAACAACAGCTACATCGGCAAGCTCGACCCCGAAACCGGCAAGATCGTGGATTATCCCACGCCGACTGCGGGCTCCGGGCCGCATGGGCTCGTGGCCGGCCCGGACGGCAGCATCTGGTATACCGGGCAAGGGGTCGGTCTCATCGGCCGGGTGAATCCCAGGACCGGCGCGATTCAGGAGTACCCGCTCCCGGCCGGCGCGCGCAATCCGCACACCCCGATTTTCCATCAGGGCAAGGTGTGGTTCACCGACGCCAACAACAACACCTACGGCAGCCTGGATCCCACGACCAAGGCCGTGAAGGTCTACCAGGCTCCGACCTCGGGCTCGGTGCCCTATGGAATCGTGCCGGCCAAGGACGGGTCGATCTGGATCGCCCATCTGGGCACCAACAAGCTGGGCCAGGTCGATCCCGCGACCGGCAAGCTCCGTGAGTTCGTCCTGCCGGAGGGTGCCCGGCCGCGCCGGCTCCAGGTGGGTGGCGACGGGACAATCTGGTATACCGACTACGGCCGGGGCTATCTCGGCGCGCTCGATCCGCGAAGCGGCAAGGTACGCGAGTGGCGCTCACCGGGAGGGGACGCTGGTCCCTACGGCATCGCCATCGGCACCGATGGGCGGATCTGGTACTGCGAGTCGGGCACCGGATCGATGGTGGCGTTCGATCCCAGGAGCGAGAAGATGGAGGTCGTGGCGATCCCCACGCCGGGCGCGATCGTGCGCCACATGCAGACCGACAGCACCCGGGGCCGGATCTGGCTGGCGCTCAGTGGGACCGCGCGGCTAGGGAAGATCGAGGTGGGCGGGGGCTTGGCCGGGACGCAGTGACGCGACTGAAGTCCGCCGCTGCGAACCGCAGGCGCCCTGGCCGTCCCGAACCCGGCCATGTCGGGCCCGGGGCGCGGCGACGGAATCGGGTGACCTGATCAGCCCCCTGGACGAGTC
>JACCRH010000226.1 GCA_013813675.1 Gemmatimonadales bacterium | reverse complement strand
AACGGCGTGGCGGGCCGCCGCGATCTCGGGGCTGCTCCGCCGCGCCAGCTCGCGCGCTTGGGCGAGCGTGAGCCGGCGGGGTCCGGCCGCCTCCTGTCCTACTACGGAGCCCGGGAAGAGCCAGAGTGCACCGGCGCCGCACGAGGCGACGCACAGAGTGATGCGCATGATGTACCTGTCGGACGAGGGTCTGGACCGTCGGTGGACGACGAGAAACGCACCGGATCCGGCTCACAGGCACGGAGCCGGCCGGGACGAGTTCGGCGAGCCGTTAGCGCCTAACCGGAAGCGCGACGGCGGTTGGTCAGACCTGGGGAGGGGCGCGGGAAGGTGGTGGCGGGCCGTGGTTTCGTCGGCCGGGGGAGAGGCCCGTCGTGAGGGTCGGGAGCGGGCGCTCCTCGCCGATCTCAGGCAGCAGCAGCGCAACCGCGCGTACAACGGTTGCGTGCACCAGCAGGGGCTTCCCGGCGGGTGTCGCGACGAGGTCCAGGTGCGGGTGGCGACCGACGGCCTGCTCGTCCGCCATCAGGAGATCGCCTGGCGCCCCACCGTGGTGCGCGGTCAGAGAGGGGCCATGGTGCTCGGCCGCGTGATGGTGCGCGAGCCCGTGGCCCGCCTCAGGAAGGAGGAGAGCGACAGCCATGAACAAGGCTATCAAGGAGCCCGAAATGCGGGAGCGGCACACATAACGCATGGCGGAAGAATAACACAATGTGAAGGGCGCGTGCGGCTTCCGGCTCAGCAGGTGCAACCTCCGCGCGAGTAGAGGCGCTACCAGTCGCCGCATCCAGGTAGCACCGCGCGTAACAGTCGTTACGTTGTCTACCATGCGTGGCCTGACTTGGTGCGTCATATCCTGCCGGCTCCATACGCCATCGCACGGGGCACGAGTGCAACCAGACACCTCAGAGGGCAGCACTTGGTGACGCGACCGAGACCGGTTATACAGGCGAAGAGCAGCGACCCGCTGGTCGACGCTCTGCTGCCATCATGCGGTGCACGCCCACTTGAATGCAGAGAACGGAAGGCCCACGCGGTGGACCCGGCGTACGGGAGCGGAGCCTGACCGGCTGGCCGATCGAGGGGCCAGGTGCGCGGGCTCCAGCGCATGGTGGAGGAGGAACGCTACTGCTGTGAGGTGATCATGACTCAGGAGAACCATTGGGAGCGCATCTACCGCACCAAGGCAGCGTCGGAGGTGAGCTGGTACCAGCCGGAAGCCAGAATCTCGCTGGACCTCATCCGATGGGTCGCTCCCGATCTCGACGCACCAGTCATTGACGTCGGCGGGGGTGCCTCGACCCTCGTGGACGGACTGCTGGATGTAGGATATCGAGCGGTCACCGTTCTCGACCTTGCGCCGTCTGGGTTGGCGTTGGCCCGGGAACGCCTCGGCCCTCGGGCAGACCGGGTCTCTTGGATCGCATCGGACGTACTGCGCGTGTCGTTGCCTCGTGGCGGCTACGCGGTATGGCACGACCGGGCGGTCTTCCATTTCCTGACCAGTGCAGGGGATCGGGCACGTTACGTGGCCCAGACCCAGCGTGCCCTGCGCCCCGGAGCCCACGCGATCGTGGCGAGCTTCAGCCCGGAGGGGCCGGAACGCTGCAGTGGCCTCGAAGTGGTACGGTACTCTCCTGATACAATGCACGCCGAATTCGGAGCGGGCTTCCGGCTCATCAATAGTGTGCGAGAGGACCACCGCACGCCGTCAGGCTTGACGCAAGCGTTTGTCTATTGTCTGTGCCGGATCGCGGAGGAGAGTCCCCAGAGAGCCTAGAAGCGAGGGAGGCGGCCTCACTGATTCGGGCATGCAGGTCCTGGCACCGGCGCACCAAATCGGCTCCCAGAGAGCAGGATAATCGTGCAGACACCGCCGTGCCGCCTAGGATAGACCCTCGCGTTCCGTCGGCGTCCTCTCAGGCACGTAGGCGCGCGAGTCGTAGCGGCGTTCAGGGTGACGGCCAGCGAGCCACCCATGTCTCCGACGAGCACGGCGACCGCCAGACTCACCACGCCTAGCACGGCGCCGATGGCGAGCACCAGCTTGGCGACGAGGGCGAGCGCGATTCTCAGGTTCTCGCCTTCCGTGCCGAGATGTCGTTCCGGGGATGGCGGCATGAACGTCCCGACTCTTCCGCCAGGAAGGAAGTTGACGGTTTCTTCGCAGGTTTCTTCCTGCCTCTGGGTCAGGATTGCCCTGACCTCGAGCCTAGGAGGGGCAAGGAATCGCGGCAACGACTCACGTCTTGCGGGCTTCGCTGACCTACCGGCTGGGTGAGTTGCTGTATGAGTCACGAAGCTGCGGGGTGACGCCGGAACCTTTGTGTGGTCGGCCTCGCGGATTGCGAGGCGGGAGACCAGCGCCATCCCCGCCACAACAATCCCCGAAGCTCGCCGCTGGGGATGGGCCGTTGAGAGTTGGCATCCGGATCAATGGGACTACCTCTGCGTGTTCGGCATGGTACCCATCATGTAGGGCCCTTGCCCGGGTGCGAAGTCGAAACTCTCCGGGTAGGGTTGAGAGTGGCGCCAGGGCTCAGCAAATTGGGCGTACTGGAGGACTCTCGCGGCGAGGTCAACATGCAGCAGGTGGACCACTGGGAGCATATCTACCGCACCAAGGCAGCGTCAGAGGTGAGTTGGTTCCAGCTGGAAGCCAGGGTCTCGCTGGCCCTCATTCGACAGGTCGCTCCCAATCTCGACTCTCCAATCATCGACGTCGGTGGGGGAGCCTCGACGCTCGTGGACGGGCTGCTGGATGTAGGATACCAATCCGTCACGGTTCTTGACCTCGCCCCCTCTGCGCTGGCGCTCGCCCAGGGACGTTTGGGCCTCCAAGCAGAGCGGGTCTCCTGGATCACATCGGACGTATTGACCGTACCGCTGCCCGATGCCGGGTACACCTTGTGGCACGACCGCGCGGTCTTTCACTTTCTCACCCATCCAGAGGATCGGGCACGTTACGTGGCGCAAACCAGGCGTGCCGTGCGCCCCGGCGGCCATGCGATCGTGGCGAGCTTCAGCCCCGAGGGGCCGTCCCGGTGCAGCGGCCTCGAAGTGGTACGCTACTCTCCTGATACAATGCATGCCGAGTTCGGGGCGGGCTTTCGGCTCATCGACAGCGTGCGAGAGGACCACCGCACCCCGTCGGGCGTAACGCAAGCGTTTGTCTACTGTTTATGCCGAGTAGTGGAGGAAAGTCCCAGCGAGCCTTGAATCGAGGCGTTCGAACATGCGTTGAAGGAGCCGCG
>JACCRH010000185.1 GCA_013813675.1 Gemmatimonadales bacterium | reverse complement strand
ATCTTCGCCGGCCGAGAGATACGAGATCACCTCTGGCAACATTCGCACCAAGGCAAAATATGCCGCACTGAAGGCCGCCAGGGCGGTGACAGGGATCCTATCGGGGTTCCTCAGGTCAGTCCAGACCGAGTCCGGAGCACAAAGATAGGGTTTCCCACCCATCGGCACTCTGCAAGCTCTTGGGTGCCGCGAACTTGGCGCTACGGCGAGCCGCGCAGGCTCCTCAATCAGGTAGGAGGTGTATTCGGTAAGGATGCCGAACCGCAGCGCGAGATCCCTCAGTTCCTCGAGGAGGACAGGAGAGTGCCCTTCGACACGCATCAGCTGGGTGAGCTCGCCGATGCGGCGCGCGGCCCAGGGCGGCGACCTTCGATCTGCCATCCATCCCTGCGCCACAGACGGCTGCCACGGAATGCACCAACCAACGAGGAGACCGAGCAGAGGCGCGCGGCGCATCGAATGGATCCGGGGTTCAGGGTCCGGGAGATGCTTCGTCACCCGAGACTTGCACGCTCGAGCGACTGGCTGCGACGTGTGATGGCGCTCACACCTGCGGCATCCCCGCTTGCCTGCCGCCAGCGAAGGCACAATGTTGAGCACAATGGAGAGCTCGGCGATGGAAACGGATCCAACACTCAGCGAAGAACGCCTGCAACTCGTCGAGGAGGCCAGCCGCGCGCTCCACGAGGCGGTAGAGCGAAACACGGTGCTCCGTGTGGCATTGAACGCCGTGGTCCCATCGCTGGCCGATCTGGCGGTGCTGGTACTCGACGATGCCGCGCCGGATTCCCTGGTTGAGGCTGCCCACGTCCGGCCTGAACTGGCGGCACGCCTCATCCGGGAGGTCACGGCATCGCTCCACTCTATCCGGCACGCCGCGCACTCCCATCTCGCTGACGGCCGCTCCTCCTGCTGGGTCCCTGTCCTCTCCGACCCTACCACCCTCGCCGACGCCATCAGTGATGAGCGACTCGTCACTCTGCTCCGGTCCTTTCAGGTCGGGTCCCTCATCGTCGTCGGGCTTCGGGCCGGAGAAAGAAACCTGGGCGGGCTCGCCCTGGCCCGGACTGAGGCCGGCGAGCCCTTTCATGCCGCCGACGTGGCAACGGCGCAGGTACTCGGCGGCCGCATTGCCCTGGCACTGGAATCGGCGATGCTGCAGCGAAGCCTGGAGGCCGAAATCGACCGGCGGTCGAGGGCGGCCGAAGCCATGCACACGTGGATCCGGGTGTTCGACCTGGCCTGGTGGGGGGCCGCCGTGGTGAACGGGGCCGACCACCGCATCGACACGGTCAATCCAGCCTTCGCTCGGCTGCACGGTTACGGGGAGGCGGCAAGTCTCACCGGGCGGGTCTTCTCGGATCTGCTGGCTCCCGATCGGGCCGCGGAGCCCGAGGAGTGGGGGTCGGGCACGGGGGGAAAGGCCTACGAAACGGTCCACCGGCGCTCCGACGGGAGCACGGTGCCGGTGCTGGTGAGCATCACACCGCTGGACAACGGTCAGCGGTCCGGCACGTACGTGGTGACGGTCCAGGATCTCACCGATGTCAAGCGTACCGAGGAGCGGCTGCAGCGCGCGCAACGGATGGAAGCCGTCGGGCGGCTGGCCGGTGGGGTGGCCCACGAAGTCAACAACATGATGACCATCATCCTGGGGTTCAGCGATCTGCTGTCCCGGGATCTGACTGCCCCCGACGACCGGCAGCGCGAGGTGGATGAGATCAGGAAAGCGGCGCTCCGGGCCGCGAAGATCACCACCCAACTCCTCGCCTTCAGCCGGCAGCAGGTGCTTCAGCCGGTCGACCTTCGGCTGAATCCGGTGGTCGAGGAGATGGTGCCGGTGCTGCGCCTCATGCTGCCCGCCAATGTGAGAGTGGAGACCTCGCTCGCGCCGGCCGACGTGGTGGTTCGCGCCGACCGGTCGCAACTGGAGCAGGTCCTGATCAACCTCACCTTCAACGCTCGCGACGCGATGGTGTCGGGCGGCACGATTCGGGTCACCACCGAATCGCGCCGGCTCGACGAGGCGGCGGGCAAACGGCTGATCGGAATTCCGATTCCCCCGGGTCGCTACGGGCTGGTCTCCGTCGTGGACTCCGGCCACGGCATGGACGAATCCACCCTCGCGCAGGTGTTCGAGCCGTTCTTCACCACCAAGCCCGTGGGTTCGGGCACCGGACTGGGCCTCTCGACCGTCTACGGCATCGTCAAGCAGAGTGGAGGGTACGTCTGGGTCGAGAGCGATCCGGGCGAGGGCACCAGCTTCACGGTCTGTCTGCCCGAAGCCCCGGGCGGGGAGGAAGAGCGTCCGGAGGAATCCCGCGAGGAGCCGGAAACCAGGGGGCGGGGCCGCACGGTGCTGATCCTCGAAGACGAGGACGGCGTGCGGGAACTGGCGGCGAGGGTGCTGCTGGAGCGCGGCTATCGCGTGGTTCAAGCCCGAAACGGCAACGAGGCCCTGGCCGCGCTTCGAGAGGGGTCCCCCAGTCCCAGCCTTCTCCTCACCGACGTCATCGTGCCCGACATGGGTACTGGCGAGCTGGAGTGGGAGGTGCATGCGCTTCGGCCGGACCTTCCCATCCTGTATATGTCCGGGTATCCCCGGAACGACATCCTCGAGCGCGGCCTCTTGCGGGCGGATCAGCCGTTCCTGCAGAAGCCGTTTACCAGTGAGGACTTAGCTGGTGACGTGGGGCGGATGATACCGGGCCGCTGACGCCGTGGTGACCAGTCCCGATCAACGTTATTTTCCGGCTGACGCACTGAACGGCCACCCGGGGTCAGGGGGACCAATGCAGACCGACACGATCGCCGTCGCCAGCGAGGCGACCGACACCTTTCCGATCAACGGCACCGACTTCGTAGAGTTCTTCGTCGGCAATGCCAAGCAGGCCGCCCAATACTACCGCTCGGCCTTCGGCTACCAGCTGCTGGCCTACCGGGGCCCCGAGACCGGGACCCGGGACCGTGCCAGCTATCTGCTCCAGCAGAATAAAGTCCGGCTGGTGCTGACCTCCGCTCTCACGCCCGAGCACCCCATCGCCGATCACGTGACCCGTCACGGCGACGGGGTACGCGACATCGCGCTCTGGGTGGACAACGCGCGCGAAGCGTTCGCGCTCGCGGTGGAGCGCGGCGCGCGTCCGGCACAGGAACCGGTGGAGCTGCGGGACGAAGGCGGCGCGGTCATCATCGCCGCGATCCACACCTACGGCGACACGATCCACAGCCTGGTCGAGCGGCGCAATTACCGGGGCGCCTTCCTCCCCGGGTTTCGGCCGGTCGAGAGCCGCTACGATCCGGGGCCGGTCGGCCTGCAGCACGTTGACCACTGCGTCGGCAACGTCGAGCTGGGCCGGATGAACACCTGGGTCAAGTTCTACGAGGACGTGATGGGTTTCCGCAACCTGATCTCGTTCGACGACAAGGACATCTCGACCGAGTACAGCTCTCTGATGTCGAAGGTGGTGGCCAGCGGGAACGAGCGGATCAAGTTCCCCATCAACGAGCCGGCGCAGGGAAAGAAGAAGTCCCAGATCGACGAGTATCTGGAGTTTTACCGCGGGCCCGGCGTCCAGCACCTGGCGATCGCCACCGACGACATCATCGAGACGGTGACGGCGCTCCGGGACCGGGGGGTGGAGTTCCTTCGGGTGCCGAGCACGTACTACGCCGAGCTGCAGGGCCGGGTGGGCCGGATCGACGAGCCGGTGGACACTCTCGCCGAGCTCGGCATCCTGGTGGACCGCGACCCGGACGGGTACCTGCTGCAGATCTTCACCAAGCCGGTGCAGGACCGGCCGACGCTGTTCTACGAGATCATTCAGCGCAAAGGCGCCCGCAGCTTCGGCAAGGGCAACTTCAAGGCCCTGTTCGAGGCGATCGAGCGAGAGCAGGAGCTCAGAGGAAATCTCTAATGCCAATCTACCACACCGTCGGCTCGATCCCTCGGAAGCGGCACATCGCGTTCCGCAAGCCGGACGGCGGGATCTACGCCGAGGAGCTGATGGGGCACGAGGGGTTCACCGGCACCGCCTCGCTGCTCTATCACGTGCATCCGCCAACCACGGTGAAATCGGCCCGGCGGCTCAGGGAAACCAGATACGAGGCCGACCCCGACCAGACTCTTCGCCACCGGCACTTCCGCACCTCCCAGGTGAAGCGGGGCGGCAGCCCGACGCTCGATCGAGTCCCCCTGCTGTTCAACAATGAAGTGGCGATGCTCTACGTCGAGCCCGACGAGAATGACGCCCACTTCTACCGCAACGCCCAGGGCGACGAGCTGGTCTACGTCAGCAAGGGCAGCGGCACGCTCGAATCGGTGTTCGGCGATCTACCGTTTCACGAAGGAGATTACCTGATCATCCACCGGGGCATCATGCATCGCTGGCGGCTCGATCTGGCCGGCGAGCAGACCAAGCTCCTGGTCATGGAGAGCCGGGGCCACGTGCGCTGGCCCAAGCGGTACCGCAACGAGTTCGGCCAACTGATCGAGGGCGCCCCCTACAGCGAGCGCGATATCCGGCGCCCGTCGGCGCTGCGCACCCACGACGAGAAGGGCGACTTCCCCATCCTGGTCAAACAGTACGACGGACTGAACGAGATCATCCTCGACCACCATCCCTTCGACGTGGTCGGTTGGGACGGCTATTTCTACCCCTGGGCCTTCAACATCCACGACTTCGAGCCGATCGTGGGCCGGGTGCACCAGCCGCCGCCGGTGCACCAGACCTTCCAGGGCGATGGGTTCGTGGTGTGCAGCTTCTGTCCCCGCCCCTACGACTTTCACCCCGAGGCGGTGCCTGCGCCCTACAATCACAGCAACGTGGATTCGGACGAGGTGCTCTACTATGCCTCCAGCGAGTTCATGAGCCGCAAAGGAATCGAGTTCGGCAGCATCACCCATCATCCCGACGGCATTCCCCACGGCCCCCATCCCGGCCGCGCCGAGGCCAGCATCGGCGCCAAGTACACCGAGGAGCTTGCCGTGATGATGGATACCTTCCGCCCCCTCAAGGTGGCCAAGCCGGCGCTTCCGCTCGAAGACGCCGACTATCACAAGTCGTGGCTGGACGCCCAGCACGCGCAGTTCAACCCGCCGACGAGTTGAGCTCCGAGGGTCCGATCTGGGCTCCGAGCCCGGAGCGGGTGCGCCGCGCCAATCTGACGGCATTTCTGCAGCGTATCCTCGAGCGCCGGCCGGCCGGCGCCGAAGCGGTCGCCGACTTTCCCTCCCTCTATCGCTGGTCCAGAGAACGCCCGGACACCTTCTGGCCTGAGGTCTGGGCGTACTGCGGGGTGGTGTGCGAGGAGCGCGCCGGCGAATCGCCTTGGGACGAGGTGGTGATCGGCCTCGAGCGCATGGCCCCACCGGACCCCGTGTCGGGCCCGCGATGGTTCGTCGGATCGCGGCTCAACTTCGCGGAGAACCTCCTGCGATTCGGCGACGACCGGCCGGCGCTGGTGTTCTGGAACGAGCGCGGGCGCCAGCGGTCACTCAGCTTTCGGGAGCTCCAGGCCGAAGTCGCGGCGGCGGCCGACGCATTGCGGGCGGAGGGAATCGGGCCGGGGGATCGGGTCGCGGGATTCCTGCCCAACCTGCCGGAGACGGTGATCGCCATGCTGGCCACGGCGAGCCTCGGCGGAATCTGGTCGTCATGTTCTCCCGACTTCGGTGCCAACGGAGTGCTCGACCGGTTCGGCCAGATCCAGCCCCGGGTGCTGGTCTGTGCCGACGGGTATCTCTACGCCGGGAAGCAGATCGATTCACTGGCCCGGGTGCGTGAGGTGCGCCAGCGGATTCCCTCGATCGAGCGCGTAGTGGTCGTGCCGTACCTGAGCCGCCGGCCGGAGATCGGCGGGGTCGAGAACGCGGTTCTTTGGGGCGACTGGGTTGAAGGGCGGAACGGCGGAACAGCTCGGGGCAAGCTGTTCCGCCGTTTTCCGTTCGATCATCCGCTCTACATCATGTACTCCTCCGGCACCACCGGTCTCCCCAAGTGCATGGTCCACGGCGCCGGCGGGACTTTGCTCCAGCATCTCAAGGAGCTGGTGCTGCACACCGACCTGACCCGGGACGACCGGATCCTCTACTTCACCACCTGCGGGTGGATGATGTGGAACTGGCTGGTGTCGAGTCTGGCCGTGGGCGCCACCGTGGTACTGTTCGACGGCGCCCCGCTGGCGCCCGCCACCGTGCTCTGGGACGTGGTGGCGGGCGAGCGCGTCACCGTCTTCGGCACCAGCGCCAAGTACCTCGCCCTGGCGGAAAAGGAGGGGCTGCGCCCCGGCCGGACCCACGACGTGTCCGCGCTTCGCACCATACTGTCCACCGGAAGCTCGCTCGCCCCCTCCGGCTTCGAGTATGTCTACCGGGACATCAAGTCCGACCTCCACCTCGCGAGCATCAGTGGCGGCACCGACATCATCTCCTGCTTCGCGCTGGGTAATCCGACCGGGCCCGTGTGGCAGGGCGAGCTGCAGACCCGGGGGCTCGGCATGGCGGTCGAGATTTTCGACGAGGGTGGCCGGCCGGTACGGGAGCGTGACGGTGAGCTGGTGTGCACCCGGCCGTTCCCCAGCATGCCGCTCGCCTTCTGGAACGACGCGGACGGCTCCAAGTACCGCGCCGCCTACTTCGACCATTTCCCTGGCGTCTGGCGGCACGGCGATTGGGCGCGACTGACCGAGCATGACGGGCTGGTAATCACCGGACGGAGCGACGCCACCCTCAACCCTGGCGGCGTCCGCATCGGCACGGCGGAAATCTACCGCCAGGTCGAGCAGCTCCCGGAAGTGATCGAGAGCCTCGTGGTGGGTCAGGAGTGGGAGGGCGACGTGCGGGTGGTCCTGTTCGTCCGGCTCCGGCCCGGCATCGACCTGGACGAGTCCTTACGTGACCGCATAAACCGCCGGATCAGGGAGCATGCCAGCCCTCACCACGTCCCAAAGCGAATCGTCCAGGTTTCCGACCTCCCCCGAACCATCAGCGGCAAGATCACCGAGCTCGCCGTCCGGGAGGTGATCCACGGCCGTTCGGTAACGAACCTGGAGGCCCTGGCCAATCCAGGGGCCCTCGAGTTGTTCCAGGACCTCCCGGAGCTGCGCCAGCCGCGGAGGCCAGGAGAAGTGTGATCCATGACCTAGTACGGCCTGATTCCGAGCGTTAGGTTAGGTCCCGCGAACGATTGTGATACCGTGGCCCGCGTCCGGCAGTGTAGGTCAGCCAACACCTGGACCGGGCATGACTTCGTTGACTCAGGGGAGCAACGCTATGAAGACTCTATGGATCCTGGCTGCCGCCGCCACTTTTGCGGCGTGCGCCAACCGCAGTGACGAAGACGTGGGCGCGGCCCCGGATCGCGGGGACGACACCACGGCAGTGACCACCGAGGTGGATACCTCCACCGGGACGTGGGATACCACCAGCACCACTGGCGATGTCAATGCCGAGCCGACCGATACGGCGTTGACTCCGACCACGCCGACCGACACGACCGTGGGGCAGTACCCCACCCCGAGCGACGCCGTTCCCGACACCTCGGGCATGGATAGCGGCATGGGCACTGACACCACGACTACCCTGCCGGACACCGGCGCGTATTCTCCGGACCCGAGCTCGGCGGGCGTCGACACCAGCTCGACGACCCCAACTGATCCGACCGTGCCAGCCGATCCGACGGTGCCGGCCGATCCGAACGCACCGGCTGATCCCAATATGCCGGCGGACAGCACCGATCCGACCGCTCAGTAACCGCTGGCTGTACCTCAGGACGAAGGCCCCGGGCAATGTCGCCGGGGCCTTTGTTCTGTCCCGATGGCGCGACCCCTGAGCCACGGCTAGAATGCCCGCATGGCACTGGTCGAAGTCACCCGCACTTACCTGGAGATGCGGTCTCCAAGCGAGTTACGCGCCACGGTGGCGCCGGTGGATCCGCCTCACCTGGAACGAGTGGGGGCCTGCCCGGGATCTTTTTTCAGATACTTATACTCCGAGGTCGGACGGGCTTACCACTGGACCGACCGGCTCTCCTGGACCGACGACGAGGTCGAGGCGCATCTCGCCGACCCTGCGGTGTCGCTCTGGGTGGTCACATCCCTGGCGGCGCCGGCGGGCTACTTCGAGCTCAGGAGTCACGATGACCGATCCGTCGAGATCGCGTACTTCGGTCTCCTCCCGGAATTCGTCGGGCGGGGGTGGGGAGGGCATCTTCTGACTCGGGCGGTCGAGACGGCCTGGGGTCTCGAGCCGGAGCGGGTGTGGCTCCACACGTGTACGCTGGATCACCCGGCCGCGCTGCCCAACTACCTCAAGCGGGGATTTCGCGCCGTTCGAGAGGAAGTGTATACCACCGACCTGCCGGGGGTCGTGAGCCGCTAGGGTCTTCATGGCGCTGCATGAAAAGCGGATTGCTCCCGCCCAGCGAGCTCTAGGCACTGCTCTCCCCGCTCCACCGGCTGGGTGGGACACTTCTCACCGCCCACATGGCCCAGCGCGCGCATCGCGAGGATCCTACATGAGTCCGATCAAGCCCAGCGACCCCGGTTGGCGTACCCGCGACATTCTGCGTGCCGCCGCGCTGGTGGCCGGCATCTACGTCGCGCTGCAGTTGCTCTGGGTGGGTCGGTCGGTCTTCCTGCTGGGTTTCTTCGGCGTCCTGCTCGGTATCACGCTGGCGGCGGGAGTCGACCGGCTCCAGCGCTTCCGGATCCCACGCGGAATCGGAGCGCTCCTCATCGTGCTGCTGATCTTCGGGTCACTGGCCGGTCTCGGTCTGCTGGTGGCTCCCCAGATCAGCAAACAGTTCGGCGAGCTGGGCCAGCAGCTGCCCCAGGCGCTCGACCGCGCGGAGCGCTGGGTGCAGGAGCGGGGCGGCGGTGTGGCGGACATCATCCAGGGCCCCTCGGATTCGACCCGACCACAGGCCGAGCCCAGCCGACAGTCGGGCAGGACGGGGCAGGCGCCCGGCCAGCAGGGCGGTGAGGCAGGAGGGACGACCCTACGCGAGGGACTCAGCCAGCAGCTCGCCGGGGCGGGACGGCACTTCTTCTCGGTGTTTTCCTCCACCGTGTCGGTGCTGGCGGGGATCATCATCCTCCTCTTCGTCGCGATCTTCGTGGCCGTGGACCCCGACCTGTACCACCGGGGTCTGATGCACCTCTTCCCCCACCGGGCGAGGCGGAAGGCGGGGGAGGTCCTGAGCGCGACCGCGACGACGCTCCGGCGCTGGCTCGTTCTGCAGATCATCGCCATGCTGGCCATCGGGTCGGTGACCACGGTCGTGCTGCTGCTGCTCGACGTCAAAGCCGCGATCGCGCTCGGTGTGATCGCGGGACTGCTGGAGTTCGTGCCCTACGTGGGGCCGATCGTCTCCGCCGTGCCTGCGGTCGCCATGGCGCTGGTGGACGGGCCCGACAAGGCGCTCTATGTCGTCCTGGCCTATGTCGCCATTCAGCAACTGGAAGGCGTGGTGCTTCAGCCGCTCTTGATGAAGGAAGGTCTCGAGCTGCCACCGGTCATCACGATCCTGGGACAGGCCCTGTTGTCCCTGGTGCTGGGGTTCATGGGCCTGCTCCTGGCCGTGCCGCTGTTGGCGACGGTCATGGTACCGGTAAAGATGCTGTACGTGCGCGACGTGGTCGGCGACGACGTCAGCGTGCCGGGTGAGGAGAGCGGATGATGGCGCGACCGCTGCTTACCATCGTGCTGGAGGGGGCCGGGTCGCTGCTGCTGCCGGCGTGCGGCTGGGACGTTCGGTCGGGGTCGCCTGCCGCTATCTTCCCGCGCCATGTCGTCCCGCTCCACTTCCTGGCTGCAGCTCGCCGCGGCGGCGGTGCTCTTCTCCACCGGGGGCGCCGCGATCAAGGCGAGCGATTTTACCGC
>JACCRH010000164.1 GCA_013813675.1 Gemmatimonadales bacterium | reverse complement strand
GCTTGGCGTCGGGGACGGGGAGGCGGTCGAACTTGCCTGAGTTGACGAGGACGCCGTTCTCGTTGTCGACGTAGGGGGTGTCGAGCGGCGGCACGGACTCGGCCGGCAAGATCCCTCGCTGCGCTCGGGATGACAGTCCGCACTACACACGAGACTCCACCCCTGCGCAACAGACTCCACCCAACACATGATACCCACGCCACACGACACTCCGACACTCCGACACTCCGACACTCCATCCAACCACGACATTCCATACCTCCTCACGCCATCGGATGCCGGAATGCGGCCGAGTATCGCCCGGTGACGAAGTGCTCCAGCTGCCGCTCGATGTCGGTGAGCAGTGCGCTCGCGCCGAAGCGGAACAGGTCGGGCCTGAGCCAGCGGTCACCCAGTTCGTCCTTCACCAGCGCCAGCCACTCGAGGGCGTCCTTGGCGGCGCGGATGCCTCCCGCCGGCTTGAGCCCCACCAGGTGACCGGCACGCTCGCGGTAGTTACGGATGGCGCGCGCCATCACCAGGCCCACGGGAAGCGTGGCGTTGACGCTCTCCTTGCCGGTCGAGGTCTTGATGAAGTCGGCACCCGCCATCATGCACACCAGGCTGGCGCGGGCCACGTTGCGCAGGGTGCCGAGCTCCCCGGTACCGAGGATCGTCTTGATGTGGGCGTCGCCGCACGCCTGCCGCATGGTGCGGACCTCGTCGTAGAGCGCCGGCCAGTTCTCGGTGAGCACGTGGGCCCGGGTGATCACCACATCGATCTCCTCCGCGCCGGCGGCGACCGAGGCGCGGATCTCGGCGATGCGCTGCTCGAAGGGCGACAGTCCGGCGGGGAACCCGGTGGAGACCGCGGCGACCGGGATGCCGGTTCCCTCCAGCGCCGCGACCGCGGTCTCGACGAAGGCGTGGTAGACGCAGACGGCGCCCACCCTGATGGGAAGCTGCGCGGCACCCATGGCCGCGAGCAGGTCGGCGCGGACCGGCCGGCGCGCCTTGGCGCACAGCCGGCGCACCCGGCCGGTGGTATCGTCGCTCGAGAGGGTGGTGAGGTCCATCAGGGTGACGGCCCGCAGCAGCCACGCCGCCTGCCATTCCTTCTTGACCGTCCGACGGCCGCGGAGCGTGGCCGCGCGACGCTCGACGGCGCTCCGGTTCACCCGGACTTCCTCAACCCAGTCGAGCTCCAGCGGCATCCCGGGGTTCCGCGGCCGGACCGGAAGGTCCAGCGGGCGGGCCTGGGACGCGCTGACCAGACCTTCCTGGGGAGTCTCGGGCATAGGATTGAACATACCCGTCAAACGCCGTCCGAAACACCTCGCCCGGTGTGGTTGTACTATTAGAAGGCTCGGAGACCGGCAGGACCCTGATTTCAACGCTTTACCGAAGGACCGCTCGATGTCCGCTCGATCGTTGAACTGGCTCAAGTTCGGAGGGTTGGTGGCCCTGGCGTTCGCGCTGGGACTGCTCTTTGCCGGGCTGCTCGACCTCCCCAACCGGTCCTCCGCGCAGGAGCAGGGGCGCGGCGCGGCCGCCATCGCCCGGGTGCCGGTCCCCTCCATCCCGGCGGCCCGGCCGCTCCAGGACCTGAGCGAATCCTTTGCGGCGGTCGCCGAGCACGTCAAGCCGAGCGTCGTCTATATCCGCTCCCAGCGCACCGAACGGACCACCCAGCAGCAGGTTCCGCCGGGAATGGAGCGGTTTTTCCCCCGGTTCCGCCAGCAGCCCGAGATCGAGCAGGGCAGCGGCTCGGGCTTCGTAGTGTCGGCCGACGGCTACATTCTCACCAACAACCACGTAGTCGAGGGCGCCGAGCAGGTGACGGTGCAGCTGCTCGACCGCCGGGAGTTCAAGGGCAAGGTGGTTGGTACCGACCCGAACACCGATGTGGCGGTGCTCAAGATCGACGCCACCAACCTGCCGCCTATGGCGCTCGGCAACAGCGACGACGCCCGGGTCGGCGAGTGGGTACTGGCCATCGGCAACCCACTGGGCGAGGGTCTGACATTCACCGTCACCTCCGGCATCGTCAGCGCCAAGGGTCGCGCATTGCCGGGACTGCCGGCACGGGGTCAGGGAAGCATTCAGGATTTCATCCAGACCGACGCCGCCATCAACCCGGGGAACTCCGGCGGTCCACTGGTCAGCGTGCGAGGTGAAGTCATCGGAATCAACTCCGCCATCGCGAGCGAGACCGGGTTCTACTCGGGCTACGGCTTCGCGATTCCGATCAACCTCGCCCGCACCGTCATGAACCAGTTGATCGAATCGGGGCAGGTCCACCGCGCGGCGCTGGGCGTCTCCATCGCGGACGTGTCGCTGGCCGACGCCGAGTACGTCGGGCTGCCCGCCATCCGCGGTGTGGTGGTGAAGGACATCCCGAGCGAAGACTCGCCGGCGAGGGCCGCCGGGATCGAGCCGGGCGACATCATCGTCGCGGTGGACGGCAAGCCGGTGGAGTACGTGGGGCAGCTCCAGCAGATCATCGGATTCCGCAAGCCGGGCGAGGTGGTCAAGGTCGAGGTCGCCCGCAAGGGCGGTGCCCGCAAGACGTTCGGGGTCAAGCTGCAGGCCCTGGCCGACACCCCGCAGGTGGCGGCCGGCGACGGGGCCGAGAAGCCGGGAGACGGGACGCCCGGTGGCACCGCAATGAACCGGCTGGGAATCAGCGTCGAGCCGGTCGGTACCGACGCCGCGGCCGAGCTGCAGCTTCCGGCCAACACCCGCGGGCTGATCGTCACTAACGTGACTCCGGGAGGGCCCGCCTGGGACGTGCTCTACGACGATCCCCAACGGGGTGGCCCGGACATCATTCTGTCGGTCGAGGGCCAGGACGTTCGCACCGAAGCCGACCTCCGCAAGGCGCTCCAGGCCGAGAAACCCGGCAGCATCGTGACGCTCCGCATCTTCAATCCCCGCGCCCAGAGCCGCCGGGTCGAGCGGATCAGGCTCGGCGAGGGACAGTAGTCTCCGCTGCCACCGGGGGCGCCACGCCCCCTTGTGGTATCGCGAGTTCTCAGCTATCAGAGGAAGCATTTCCGCGCCTGCACGGTCCGGCGGGTCTCCTCCGACAGCCGATCACTCCACCCTGGAGCTCGCCCGATGACCACCTCCCCCGAGACCGCATGGATGAACCACCCGGCTATCCGGGCGCTGGTGGACCAGGCCGGCGCGCTGGCGTTGGAGGAGCGCATCACCCTGGTCAAGGGTCTGATACCCGGGATCGCGGACGCGCTCTCGGAGGAGGAGTACGAGCGGTTCGTTACCTTCATCCGGCTCAAGGGGGAGCGATATCACGAGGCTAAATCGCATCCGGGCGAGGGCCGGGCCGAACGCCACACCCCGGGCGAGCGGGAGCTGGAGGGCCGCTGAGGGTTCAGGCCCGGGGTCGAGGTGTGTAGGATAGGGGTCACCGACAACGAGGTCGCTATGGACGAAGAGCGGTTCAACCTCTCCCTCCGCCGCCTGCTCAAGCAGTTCGGCATCACCGCGCAGCGGGAAGTGGAAAAGGCGGTGGAGGCCGCGCTGCACTCCGGCGCGCTGACCGGCAGGGAGGTTCTCCAGGCCCGTATCAACCTGGTAGTGGAGGGACTTCCCACCAACATCTCGGTCGATGGGTCGATCGAGCTGGCCTGAGGGTCCTGTCACGGTTCCGGATCGCGGCGGATGAGGCGCTGGATGGGTGCCTGGGCGGCGGCGCTGGCCGTCGCCTCGATGGGATGCCAGGGTTCGGAGGCCCGGGACGCCCCGGTGGGCCAGGCCGGAGGTGGCCCGACGATCGCGGAAAAGCTCGCGCGGTACACCCTGGTGCGGCTCACCGCTGACCTGAGCGGGCTGAGCGAGCGCGAGCGGCGCATGATCCCGCTCCTCATTCAGGCCGCCCAGGAGATGGATACCATCTACTGGCAGCAGGTGTATCCTCGGCGTGATTCCCTGTTGGCCGCCGTGGCCGACACCGGCACCCGGGCGTACATCCGGCTCAACTATGGGCCCTGGGACCGGCTCGACGGCAACGCTGCCTTCGTGCCGGGGGTGGGCTCTCGGCCGGACGGGGCGGCGTTCTACCCTGGCGACATGACCAAGGAGGAATTCGAGTCCGCCGCGAACGCCTCGGCGGAGGCCGGCACCTCGCTTCGAAGCCTGTACACCCTGGTTCGGCGCGACTCCGCCGGCGGCCTCGCCGCGCTGCCCTATCACCAGGCGTTTGCCGAGCCCTCCCGCCGCGCGGCGGGCAAGCTTCGCGAGGCGGAGGCGCTGGCCGACGACCCGGGGCTCAAGAGGTACCTCGAGGTCCGGGCCCGCGCGCTGGAGACCGACGAGTATCAGCCCAGCGACCTCGCCTGGATGGACATGAAGACCAACGGGGTGGACATCGTCATCGGCCCGATCGAGACCTACGACGACGCCCTCTTCGGGTACAAGGCCGCCCACGAGGCATACGTGCTGATCAAGGATCGGCAGTGGAGCGAGCGGCTCGCCCGGTACGCTACGCTCCTCCCCGCGCTGCAGCGCGGGCTGCCGGTCCCAGCGGCGTACAAGCGGGAAAAGCCCGGCACCGACTCCGATCTCAACGCCTACGATGCGGTCTACTACGCCGGCCAGGCCAACGCGGGCTCCAAGACCATCGCCATCAACCTCCCGAACGACGAGCAGGTTCAGCTCAAGAAGGGCACCCGCCGGCTCCAGCTCAAGAACGCCATGCAGGCGAAGTTCGACCGCATACTGACGCCCATCGGGGATGAGCTGATCGCCGACGACCAGCGGAGCCACGTCAGCTTCGACGCGTTCTTCGCCAACGTGATGTTCCACGAAGTGGCCCACGGTCTTGGCGTGAAGAACGTCGTCACCGGCAAGGGGACCGTGCGGGACGCGCTGAAGGAGCAATCGGGGGCGCTGGAGGAGGGGAAGGCCGACATCCTCGGCCTCTACATGATCACCCGGCTGCGGCAGCAGGGGGAGTTGCCCGACGCCGACCTCGACGACAACTACGTCACCTTCCTCGCGGGCATCTTCCGCTCGATTCGCTTCGGCGCCGCGAGCGCGCACGGTCGAGCCAACGCCGCCGAGCTCTCGTACCTCCAGGAGCGGGGAGCCTTCGTCCGGGATTCGGCCAGCGGGAAGTATCGGGTGAACTTTCCCCGGATGCAGGCCGCGGTGGACTCGATGGCCGGGCTGATCCTTCGCTACCAGGGCGATGGCGACTACCCGGGCGTGACTCGCTTCATGGCCGAGCGGGCTGCCATCCCGGCCGGCCTCCAGCGCGACTTGGATCGACTCGCGAGCAAGGGGATTCCGGTGGACATCGTCTTCGAGCAGGGCGTGGACGTTCTCGGGGCGGGCAAGTAGTGGCCCGCCCGCCCAAGGTGGTAGACGTCCAACCGGTCGGGCGCCGCGGCGGGTGCCTCCGGGTGCTGCTGACCCTGCTCATCCTCATCGCGGCGGGCGCGGCGGTCTGGTATTTCCTGCTGCGCACGCCGGAGAACACGGCGGTTCGGGACAAGCTGAAGGCGACCGACGTGCGCTCCAGCGTGGTCCAGGAGGGCGACTCGCTCCGGGTCACCGTGGACTGGCGCTTCGTGCTGCCCCGCGGGCCGGAGCTCGCGGAGTCGGCGCGGGTGGAGGTCGGGGTGGACGACGGCGCGATCTCGCAGGTGGCAACGGTGCCGGCCGACGAGTTCTCCGACACGCTTCGAGTGCCCGCGCCAGGGGCCGGCCAGACGGCCAAGGGCTATTCCTGCGTGGCCCCGATGACCCGCGGACGGCTCACCGCGGAGAGCTGCACGCCATGGCAGTTCGTCCGCCCGGCGGCGGGACAAACGGAGGCGGATTCGGCGCCGGCCGGCGCCGGCCGCAGCGGGCGAACACCACGCTCGGCCGCCACCGTCAGCCGGATCGTGGTTCAGCCCGAGGGGATTCAGGTGGACCCTGACGTCCGGGCACGCTGCGCCACGTGGCAGCAACGCAATCCGGAGCGGACCGTCTGGGTCACGGTGAACAAACAGGCCGTCCCCGAGTGCACCGGACCCAACGGCAAGCCCACGGTTGCCCAGTTCTGCGCCTTTGCCGTCCTGGCCGACGGGAGACGGGTGATGACCCTCAGCTCCGAGAAGGTGGAGTACTGCGGCCAGCTCTTTCGGCAATGGAGCGCGGAACGAACCGCCTGAGCGTCGCAGTCAGAACTTGACCTGCGCCTGCGCGATCACCGTACCCCGCCGCACCCCCGGAGTTCCGATCTTCCGGGATACGTAGTCGGCCGAGAGTCTCACCTTCCCCCCGGGAAAGTCTAGGTTCACGCCGGCAGTCGTCGCCCGGTTGGGTAAGTCTCCCGAGATGCCCGAGCGGCGGAAGTCCTCCTGTTTCCCGACCACCTGGAGCCAGGGCCGCAGGCGATAGGCGGCGAGCCCGTACCATCCCTTGTCGGCGATCGAGACAAGGTCCCGGTCCTGCACCATGTATTCCCCCCTCAGCAGCGCGCCGAAATACTCCAACGAGGCATCGAGCCCGTAGCGGGTACTGTCGCCTCCGTAGTTCGCGACGTTGGCTCCGAGTGACAGGTAGGGCAACGGCCTGCCGCTAGCCCGAAGGAGAGCTTGCCGAAATGGTGTAATGAGGTAACATAAGGTTCACTTACACCTTGTCGAGGGCTCCTATGGATCTACTGGACACCGGTGATGCCTCTAAGTATCTCCACCTCAATCCCAAACGGGTCCAAGCGCTGGCCAGGGC
>JACCRH010000155.1 GCA_013813675.1 Gemmatimonadales bacterium | reverse complement strand
GCCCATATGGGCGTTAGCGTGCAACCCGGCCCGGCCCCGGAAACGGCCCCGCTGCACCTCGCGGGCACACTCCACCCGGCTCCGGATCGTCGCGCTCGGTTCTTCTTCGCCGCCACCGACCAGGTCGCGATAAGCCACGGCGGGTACCTCCAGGTGGATGTCGATCCGGTCGAGAAGCGGTCCCGACACGCGGGAGCGGTAGCGCTCCACATCGATCGGACTACAGCGGCAGGGGTGCACCGTGTCGCCCAGGTAGCCGCAGGGACAGGGGTTCATCGCCGCGGCCAGCATGACGCGCGCGGGATAGGTCAGGCTCATCGCCGCCCGGCTCAGGGTGACCGTCCCGTCCTCCAGCGGCTGACGCAGGACTTCCAGCACGTTCCGCCGGAATTCCGGCAGCTCGTCGAGGAACAATACTCCGCCGTGGGCGAGGCTAACTTCGCCCGGCCGGGGTGACGATCCGCCGCCGATCAGGCCGGCATCGCTCACGGTGTGGTGAGGCGCCCGAAACGGCCGCACCGCGCACAGTGATTGCCCGAAGGGAAGCAGCCCGGCCACGCTGTGGATCCTCGTGGTCTCCAGCGCCTCCTCGAGGGTCATCGACGGCAGGATGCTGGGGAGGCGCCTGGCAAGCATGGTCTTGCCTGCCCCCGGGGGCCCGATGAGGAGAATGTTGTGGGCGCCAGCGGCGGCCACCTCCAGTGCTCGCTTGGCCGCCGACTGGCTTCGGACATCGGCGAAGTCGACGGCATCGGGCACCGGCTCCGACATGATGGCCCTCAGGTCCACCCGGGTGGCGGGAATGGGCTGGGCCCCAGTCAGGTGATCGCACACTTCCGCCAGGGTCTTGGCGCCCAGGACCTCCAGGTCGTGAACCACGCCGGCCTCGGGCAGATTGTCCGCCGGGAGTATCAATGTTGTACACCCGGAAGCTCGCGCGGCCAAGGCGACCGACAGCGCACCGCGGATGGGACGGAGGTCGCCCTCCAGGCCGACCTCGCCCAAAACCATGGTATGCTTCAGCTTGTCTTCGGGAACCTGGCCGCTGGCCACCAGCAGGCCCAACGCGATCGGCAGATCCAGAGCGGAACCATCCTTGCGTATGTCCGCGGGAGCCAGATTCACCGTTATCCGCCTCAAAGGAAAATGAAAGCCGGCGTTGGCAAGGGCCGCGGAGACCCGTTCCCGCCCTTCCTTCACCGCGCCGTTCGGCAGGCCCACGGTCGAGAACGATGGCATCCCACTGCTGATGTCGACCTCGACTTCGACCGGGTATGCGTCGATACCCAGAACGGCGGCTGATTGGATACGCGCGAGCATGACCGGCCGGCAGTAAAGTTGCTATAAGCTCGGGCAGGTGGCCCCCCGGACGGGTACCGGCGCCGCTGAGGTGAGCACCCGAAACCGCAGAATTCTCTTTGGAGCCATGATGCGTCTGGTCCGCTGGCATTTCCTCCCATTTCTGGTCGCCGCCTGCGCCATGCCCAAGGCTGGCGCGGCCCCGGTCGCTCCGGTCGAGCGCGCCTGGGCCGTTCCGACCCTGGAGCTGTATCAGGCCTGGTGGACCAAGACTGAGGAATGCTCCGGGCTGCGCGCCGACATGGCGCAGGTGACCTTCTACGCCGTCGATTCGCCCTCCGGCGCCATCTCCCTCGGCAAAGAGGTCGCGCACGGCTGGTGGATGCGGAGGGGAAACCGGATCTATCTCCCCGCCAATGCTCTCGGCGAGGAATGGCTGGTCCGCCACGAAATGCTTCACGCGCTGCTACAGCGGGGCTCGCATCCGCCCGGCCAGTTCGTCAAGGCGTGCCACCTCGCTTCGCTCAAGACGTGGCAGGACTCCAGCCTTGTCGCCGATCCACACAATCCCCAGGGCCGCTGACCCAGGCCTCTCGGTCCCCCTTTTGCTGCAAGTTCTGGCGCCCTGTTCGACCGTGGCACAACCCCTTCTCCAGAGATTGCATCCGGCACTCCGCCTGGCAATCTGCGGGAGCCAGTGGCGATGAAGTCTTCCCCTCGGGCGCGGTGGGTCGCGCTGACATCGGTCGTGACGATCTCCTTCCTCAGCGGCGCATGGCTCACCCGAGCTAAGCCTTCCGCCGGCGGAAGCGTATATCAGCAGGCCCGGCTCTTCGAGAACGTGGTCGGCGCCGTCCATCGCCACTACATCGACTCCATGGGTGAAGGGGATCTCTACCAGCGGGCCGCGGCCGCCCTGGTGACCTCCCTCAACGATCCCTACGCCGAGCTGCTGGTTCGGGAGAACTATCGGGAATACCAGCGTCAGATGACCGGCACTCAACTGGACGTCGGCATCCAGCGGGGGCCCACCGAATCAGGCTTCGGCCCAGGCACCCCGGCCACCGTCGGTCCCGGCGACGAAGTCCTGAGCATCGACGGCAAGTCCACCGTCGGCTGGGGTGCCGCCAAGGTCGACGAGGCGCTTCGCCGGGGAGCGGACACGACCGTCACCATGGTGGTGCGGCCGTTGGGCTCCGACCGGCCCGTGGTCCGCAGGATGAGGAGGACCCCGGTCCACGTGCCAGCCGCATCGCCCGGGGTCCTGCTCGACGACGGCGTGGGCTACGTGGTGCTGCACCGGATGAGCGACCGCGCGGCCGATGAGCTGCGGGTCGCGGTGGACCGGCTGAAGCAGGACGGGATGAAGGCCCTGGTGCTGGACCTGCGCTCCAATCCCGGTGGCCTCATCCGGGAAGGCGTCAAGGTGGCGGGGTTGTTCCTCCATCCGGGCGACACCGTAGCCGTCAGCCGTGGCCGCGCCGCAAAATCCCCCCGAGTGTATCTGGCGGAAGAGTCGGCCGACTGGGACGGTATCCGGTTGGTGCTGCTGGTGAACCGGGGCACCGCCAGCTCGGCGGAAGTCATCGCCGGCGCGCTGCAGGACCACGACCGCGCCGCGCTGGTGGGTACCCCGACCTACGGCAAGGGCGTGCTCCAGACCACCTACCCGCTGGGCGAGGAAGTGGCCCTCAAGCTCACCACCGCGAAGTGGTTCACCCCCAGCGGCCGGTGGGTCCAGCGGCCGCCGATGGAGGCGGTCGGCGGCGCCGGCAATCGCACCCCCGCCCTGGAGCCCAAAGTGTTCCGCACCCTGGCGGGCCGGCCCATTCCGGACCAGAGCGGAATCCTTCCCGACCTCACCGTGCGCTCCTCTCTCCGCGCGGATGGAGAACGCCTGCTCTACTCGGCCCTGGGCGACGACCTGGAACGGTTTCGGCGAGTGCTGAGTGCGTATGCGGCGGAGCTTCGGGCGGACGGCAGCGTGACGGACGAGGCGTTCAAGGTGACGGCGGGCATGCGCGACGTTCTCTACGACCGGCTGTTGGACGAAGGCGTGTCGCTGCGCCGGGAAACCTACGAGGATGCCTCGGCCTATGTGGCCGACCAGTTGGGATACGAGATTGCCCGGGAGCTCTTCGGCACGGAGTCGGTAGTGCGCCGCCAGGCCAAGGCCGATCGCCAGCTTCAGGCCGCCCTCCGCCTGGTCCGGGGGGCCGACTCGCAGCAGGAGACCATCACCTCCGCGGTAGCCGCGCAGGCGGCTGGGCGGTCGCGCTAGGCTGCTCGGCGGTGTGCAGAGTCCCCCTATACCGGCAAGTGCACGGTGATCGTCGTCCCCCACCCCGACTGGCTCTCCACCTCGACGCGTCCGCTCCAGCTCTCCACCAGCCGCTTCACGATCGCCAGGCCCAATCCTGAGCCGCTCGTCGTGGTCGAGAAGCGGGGCTCGAAGATCCTGGGCAGCAGCTCCGGCGGGATCCCCGACCCGTCGTCGGAGACCCGGATTTCTCCTGGGGCGACCCGAATCCGCACCCGCTTCGCCCCGGCATTGCGCGCGTTCTCCAGCAGGTTCACCACCACTTCTTTCACCTCGTCCGGCCGAGCCGCACCGAAGGCCAGCGGCTCGCTCTCCAAGTGGACCTCGCATCCCTGCTCCGCCAGCCGGTAGAGCTGCACCACTTCGCCTACGACGATGTTCAGGTCGAGCCGGTGGAGTGGCTGCTCCTCACCCGCCGGCGCGCCGAAGCGACTGAAGGCGCGGGCGATGGTGTCGAGCCGGTCGATCTCTCCCAGCATCCGATCCGCGGTCTCCTCCAGGGTCTGATCGAAATCCCCCCGCCGGTCACGGTAGACTCGCCTCAGATGCTGCATTCCCAGTCGCATCGGAGTGAGCGGGTTCTTGATCTCGTGAGCTACCTGCCGCGCCATCTCGCCCCACGCCAGCACCCGCTCGGCGCGGGAGAGATCGGTCACGTCGTTGATCGCGATCACGACGCCTCTCACCTCGAGCCCCAGCGGGGCCAGCTGAAGCGTGAGCCTCCGGCCGCCGACCTCCAGCTCCGCCGTCGATTCGGCCTCCGGGTCGCGGAGAAACCGGTAGACCACGGCGGTGAGCGGCGCCCACTCGGAGCCGAGTCGCTCGAGGAACGACTCGCCCTCCGGCAGACTCGCGCCCAAGATGTCCACCGCCTGCGGGTTCGCGATCAGAATCCGCCCCAGGGGGTCGAGGCCCACGACGCCGGTCGCGACCGTGGCGAGCACCGACGCGGTCCTTTTCCTGGCATCCTCCAGGGCGGCCTGGCTCGTCCGGACGTCGGCGGCCATCCGCTCGAAGGCCCCGAACACCGGCTCGAACTCCAGTGGCGGGTTGTCGGAGCGGGTCGGCATCGGGTCGCCTTTGCCGAGCGCCAAAGCGGACCGCCGGAGCTCCGCCACCGGCCGGGAGAGCGCCCGCGAGGCGCGCCCCGCGCCGGCGAGCGCGGCGGCTACGCCGATCAGGGTGGCCAGCAGCACGACCAGGGCGAGGTCGAGGCGGCGCACCGCCAGTGACGCGTCCTCCGCGAGCTGCGGGGTGGCGAGCACCCCGAGCGCCGCCGGATATCCCGGCTGCACCACTCGGTAGCCCACCCGCTCGCTCAGTTCGGGAACCGCACCCTCCCGGGTCACCTCGAGCTCTCCTCCAAGGGCGAGCGCGTTGAACGCCTCGGGGTCCATCAGCTGCGGCATCACGCCGAGATCTTCCAGCACCTGGGTACTGATCCCTGCCAGCCGGCCGCCCTGATAGAGGGCGAGGTCGGCGTCGATCCGGCGGCTCAGCTCGCGCAACCGCTCGTCGACATCGGGGGCGTCGCCGCTCAACGACGTTCCGGCGGTGATCGCCGCGTCGCGCAACGTCTGAGTGATGAGCAGATCCCTGCTCCGCTCGACCTCCTCGGAGAGTCGGGTGAAGCTCCAGGCGGCGAATCCCAGCGCAGGCAGGATAAAGAACGCGCCGAGCGTGGCCGCGAGCCGAATCCGGAAGGAGCGGGACAGACTCCTCCACCGCGGCTTCGGCGGCCTTGCCCCCGAGACCACCTCGGCCAGGAACCAGAGCAGAGCGAGGACCGCGGTGTCGAGCAGCACCACGAGCATGCCGCGCACGAACAGCGGCACCGGGCCGCGCAGGTCCACCGCGGCGTGCACCACTCGGGCTCCGCTGGGCAGCCGCAGAGGGTATTCGTTGCGGACCACCCAGTCTTCCCGCCGCCAGCGAGGGCGGGGCAGCTCGGCCGACGGGCCCGCCGGAGGCGATAGCGTGAGTCGGTAGAGCGGCGATTGAATCCTGCCGGGCTCCAGCAGCCGTCCCACCCGCCCCGGCGTGATGATCTGCGAACGGGGACCCACCGCGGCGGTCATGACCTCGTCCGGCCCGACGCGTACCAGCAGCACGTAGTGGACACCCGGGACCCGGGGGAGCTGCACCACCCGCTGCAACTCGTCGGTGCCAAGCTCGCGCACCATGGTCGACAGGAGGGACGGCGGTAGATCGAGCGAGTCGATCGGCAGCTCGTCGAGCAGCACCCCGGCCCGGGACCACAGCGCGAGATGCGAAGGGTAGCCCTGGTCTCTCAGCGCCGAACCGTGCCAGAGGGCGTACATCTCGGAGCCGCCGGCCGGCAGCGGCGCTTGGAGCACCTGATCGGCGAAGCGCTCGAGCAGCGGCACGGCGAGGGGGTCGGGCTCGACGCCCAGGCGCGCGATGTCCCGGTGCGCCACCTGGATCTTTCCCGCCAGCTCGGCGCCCCAGGTCACCAGCGCCGCGGAGCTGCCCGCCACCAGCGCGATGCCGCTGATGGTCGCCCATCGCGGCGCCGGGAGCGCCACCAGCAGGAGCGCGGGAGTCCAGAGGAAGGTGTACCAGTCGGGCCAGCCCCCTCGGGGGCTCCAGACCAGCACGCCCAGCGTCGCGGTGGCCACAGCGATCGCAGCGCCGGCGGCGATGCGGTGCGCGGACGAGCTTTCCGGGCCGGAGCCGCGGAACAACGCCGCGGTAGGAACGATGAGCGCCGCGGCGGAGACCAGGATCGCCAGGTGCCAGCTCAGCCAGAGGCCTACCGACACGCCGTCGGCGGGCGGCGTGATCCCCCGGCCCAGACTGCTGATGAGGTAGGGCGAAACCAGCAACAGCGCGGTCCCCAGCACCACGCCATACCAGCGCCGTGGCAGACGCCGCCGCCAGAGCCAGACCCCCGCAATGGTGAGCAGCGCCCCCGCGAGCGCGAGCGCGCCGGCCGAACCCGAGAGCGGGCCCAGCAAAGGGCGGAAGAAGGTGGCAGGCGAAAAGAACGGCCGGAGATTGAGCGCCGCGCCGATCGGGGCGCGGACCGCAAGCCAGAGCAGGCCGCCGAGCACGGCGAACCGCTCACCCGGCCGTGTCGTGAGCGCGAGCACGATGCCCAGCGACAGGAGAATCATCCAGGTGGCGATCCGGTTTCCGCCGGCGTAGGCCCGCTGCTTGGCGGTTCCCTGCTCCGGCGGCACCGGCTGTACGCTGAACAGGAGTCGGGGTCCCGCCGTGGTGGGCTCTTCGTAGTCGAACACGTCCACGCTGTCCGGTGCGGTGCCCGGCGGATAGACCGCAAGCCCGACCTCGGTGCCCTCACGGAACAGCTCCGCCACGCTGCGGGCGCGGTCGGGCACGGCGGGGTGGGCCCAGATCAGTACGCTGGCCACCGCGGTGCGGCCTTCGGCGGAGTGGCGCCGCGCCTCGAGCACTACGTAATATCCAGTCGCCCGGGAGCCGATGGAGTCTCCTTCGGCAGCGGGGGCCAGACGATGGCGCCCCGCCCAGGCCCATACCCCGCCCTCGGGCTCGAACAGGGTGACGCTCATCTCGGCACCGCGGGTGGGCACCAGTCGCTGGAGAAGACGGAGTGCGGCACCGCGGTCGTCCTCCGGCGCCGCGAGCGCCGACTGGGCCAGGCGGTCGGCCCGGTGCAGCGCTGCATGGAGATCGCCGGACAGCCGCTCGGACGCCGCCTGCACCCGGCGCTCGCGCTGCTCGGTCCAGTTGGTCTCGATGGCCGTCAGTCGTGTCTGCGTGACGCCAATCGTCGCGACCAGCCCGACGAGCGCCACGCCAAGCGCGGGCCGGCGCCAGCCCTGGTACGGAAAGAGCGCGGCCAGAGCGCCGGCCGCCGCGAGCGCGGACATCACCACCCAGAAAGGCGACGGCTGCCGCAGCCACTCGGCCCCGGCCACACCGGCCGCCAGTGTCAACCACAGCCACCACGGCGGACGATGACTCAACCCGGGCGCCCCTGGCGGATGAAGGAGATGACTCCGGTCGCGATCGGGGAGTTGCTGCTTCGCCGGCCCACGCTGATCGTCCCGGTCGGGACCACAGAGCAACATGGCCCCCATCTCCCGCTCGGCTGTGACACGATCATCGTCGAGCGGCTCGCCGACGACCTGTCGGCCGCCTTCAACGTTCTGCGAGCGCCCACCGTCGAGTACGGAGTACACGCCATCTCCCGGCCATTCCCGGGAGGCGCCGCGCTGCGACACCGCACGTTGCATCGTGTCATGAACGAACTTATCGAGTCCTGGGAAGAGGGGGCAGGCGTCCGGGAGTTCCTGATCCTGACGGCCCAGGCGAGTGAGGCGCACCTGGAGGCGCTCAGCACCATCCGCACCGAGCGGGCCACCGTACAGGTGGTGGACATTTTCGGTCTCGACTTCGGGCCGCTGCTCGACCATCCCGGTGCACCGGTCCAGGGGGGTGAGCTCGATACGTCGGTCCTGCTCTACGTCGCTCCCGCATTGGCCCGCATGGACCTCGCGCTCGATTTCGCCCTCACCCCCAGAATGCTGGCGCGCTACCGCCCGGGGCACACTCGGCGGCTGCCCGAAGGCTCCCCCGGGTCGGTCGGCTATCCCAGCCTGGCCTCCGCCCAAAAAGGGGAGCTTCTGTATAAGTTCATCCTCGATCGGATCAGCAGCTACCTGGCCGGGAATTGAGGTGAGCCGAATGGGTCTGCGGGCTGCGGCGCTTCTCCTCCTGTTGGCACATCAGACATCGCTCGCTGCGGCCCAGGCCGATGCTCCCCTCACCCTCAGCGTCACGCAGGGTGGCAAGGAGATCGGCCGGGAGAGCTTCACCCTGAGCAAGGGGCGGGGTCGCGGGGCGGCGGGAACCACCTTGAGCGCCACCGCCCGGTACCCGGCAACCGCCCCGACCACTCGGCTCACCGCCGTGCTGGAGCGGACCCCGGCGTTCGCCATCGCGAAGTTTCAACTCGACGTCGACAGCCCGTCCGGCACCACCGTGATTCTCGCCGCCGGCTCCGGGGCGCGTCTCATCGTCCGCACCGTGGCCACGGGCTCGGAGTCGGGCCGCGAGCTGCCCGGCGGCCCCGACGTCGTGCTGCTCGACGACGAGGTCCACTCGCTCTACTCCGCCGTCGCCGACCTTGCGACGCCGGCGGGTAAGCGGCTGACCGCGATCTTTCCGCGTACTGGCAAGCGGGCGTCGTTCACCGCCCGCCTGGAGACCACCGGTCAGGGCGAGGGTCTACACATCGCCCTCACCGGAGACCTCGCCGGCACGCTGGTCACCGATACCGAAGGACGGCTCCAGCGACTCGACCTGCCGGCGCAGAACAAGATCGTGTCGCGGGCGGAGTAGCTCCCTCCTTCCAACTCGTTTACCGACAGCCTTGAATCAGACCTTTGTCGCAACCTGAAACCTCGGCGGCGAGGCCGCCGTATTGGCCCCGGTCACGTCCCCAGCACAAAGGGCATAGTCCATGAATCGCTGGCTCGGTTTCCTCACGGTCGTGTGTCTTCTTCCGACGCCCGCAGAGGGGCAGGACACCACCTCCACTCGAAGGACCGACACCACCACCGTTGCCCCGCGTCCGGCGCCCAGTGTGACGCTCTCGCTTCAAGAGGCGATCTCGCAGGCGCGCGCGAACAGTCCCACTTACCGCCAGATCCTGAACGACGCCGGGCCGGCGCGGTGGGGCGTGAGAAACGCGTACGGGAGCTTCCTGCCGACCCTGAATGTGGCCGGAGACCTGGGATACATCGGCTCGGGTCAGTCCAACTTCGGCGGCGGGTTCGTTCGCCCGACCTCGGCTTTCCTCACCTCGGGATACAGTCTGGGATTGAGCTGGCAGCTGGATGGACGGGTGCTATCGGGACCGGGACAGCAGAAGGCGCTGCAACGGGCCACCGACGAGGACATCACTGGCGCAAGTGTCAACCTTCGCGCCGACATCTCCACCCAGTATCTGAACGTGCTCCAGGCCTCCGCTCAGGTCGAGGTGGCGCGACAGCAGGTGGCGCGCAACATCGACTTTCTCAAGCTGGCCGAGGCCCGCTACCAAGTGGGACAGGCCACCCTGCTCGACGTACGCCAGGCCCAGGTAATCAAAGGGCAATCCGACGTCGCGCTGCTTCGGGCGAATCAGCTGGAGAACGAGGCCAAGCTGGAGCTGCTCCGCAGAATGGGCGTCGCGCCGCCGGTCGCCATAGAACAGATCGGCCTCAGCGATTCCTTCCCGGTCACGCCGCCGGCGCTCGAGCTCAACGCTCTGTTGACCATGGCGGACGAGCAGAATCCCCTGCTCCGCGCCCTCCGCGCCCGCCGGACCGCGTCCACTTGGAACGTGCGGGCGGCGCGGTCCGAGTTTCTTCCGACGCTCTCGGTCCAGGCTGGGTGGAGCGGGTTTACCCAGGAATTCACCAATGAGGGCGTGCTGCTGGGCGAGACCCTGAGCGGCGCCCAATCCGACGCGGCCCGCTGCCAGTATGACAATCAGGTGCGGACCGCGCTCGGGCTCGGCGGAGTCGTCGCGAACTGCTTTTCCGCGTCGGGACTCGACGACTCGGGCGGGACGCTGCTCGACCCGGTGTCGCAGCAGATCCGCGATGCCAACAACGTCTTTCCCTTCGACTACACCGGCGAGCCGTTCCGGGCGAACCTGACCGTCTCGCTGCCGATCTTCACCGGATTCTCCCGCTCGCTCAGAGTGTCCCAGGCGCGGGAATTGGAGCTGGACGCGGACGAGGACGTGCGGGCCCGGCGGCTGCAGGTCCGAAGCGACGTGCACGGGCGATATCTCTCGTTGCAGACCTCGTATCAGGCGATCGCGGTGCAGGAGAACAACCGCGGTGCCGCGCGCGACCAGCTTCGGCTGGCGCAGGATCGCTACCGCCTCGGCGCCGGCACCTCGCTCGAAGTCTCCGACGCGCAGAACGCCGTGCAGCAGGCCGAAGGCGATTACGTGAACGCGGTGTACGACTACCACAAGGCCGTCGCCGCGCTGGAAGCGGCCGTCGGGCGACCCCTTCGCTAGCGAGGAACGCAATGTCGCGTGGGATGAAGGTGGGGCTGGTCATCGGGGTGCTGGCGCTGGCGGCGGGCGGCGGTGTCGCCTACCACCTGAACCAGAAGAAGAACGCCGGCACCGAGGTCCGGCTGGAGCAGGTGGGGCGCCGCGATCTGGTCAGCGCCGTCACCGCGAGCGGGAAGATCGAGCCCCAGACCTCGGTGGACATCTCCGCCGACATCACCGGCCGAATCATCCGCATCGCGGTGGAAGAGGGCGATCGGGTGACCAAGGGCCAGTTCCTGCTGCAGATCGACCCGGCCCAGTATCAGGCGGCGGTCTCCCAGGCGAAAGCCGTGGTCTCCTCCACCCAGGCCACGCTGCTGCAGACCCGCGCCAACCGCGACCAGGCGGAGCGCGCCTGGAAGCGCGCCAACGAGCTCACCCGGCTGGGTCCCAATCTCATCGCCCCGGCGACCGCCGAGGAGGCTCGCACCGTGCTCGACGTGGCCGAGGCCACCTACTCGGCCACCCGGGCGCAGCTCGACCAGTCGCGCGCCAGTCTCCGGGAAGCCGAGGACAATCTGGCGAAGACGCGGCTGGTCTCGCCCATCGCCGGGCGGGTGGTCCGCCTCGCGGTCGAGGAAGGCGAGGTCGCCGTGCCCGGCACGTTCTCCCGGGAGACCGGCCTTCTCCTCACTATCGCCGACCTGTCGGTGATCCTGGCCAAGGTGCAGGTGGACGAGACCGACGTGATCCGCCTCGACCACCGCGACTCGGTCGAGGTGACCATCGACGCCTACCCCGACTCGACCTTCATCGGCCGGGTCACTCGGGTGAGTCAGAGCGCCAAGCTGAGCAACACCGCGACCGCCTCCGGGTCGAGCGACCGTGCGGTGGACTTCGACGTCGAGATCACTCTGGATACTCCACCCGGCGACATCCGCCCCGACTTGAGCTGCACCGCCAGGATCGTGACCGACACCCGGGCGAACGCGCTGAGCGTTCCCATCATCGCGCTCACCGTGCGGGACCACGAGCGGCTCCCCAACGAGAACAACCCCGCGCTGGACACGATGAGCCGGCGGCGTCCCTCCGAGCGCGAAGAGGAGGGGGTGTTCCTGGTCGACAGCGGCTTCGCGACGTTCCGGCCAGTCAAGGTGGGGATCGCGGGCGACGAATACTTCGAGGTAGTGGATGGGCTCCGCGGCGGGGAAACCATCGTCGCCGGCACCTACCAGGCGATCCGTGATCTCAAGGACGGGGGACGGGTCCGGGCGGCGGATACGACCAAGCAGGAGGCCGTCAAGGGGGAGACGGCCTCGTGAGCGCCCTGATCCGGATCCGCGACCTCGGCCGCGAGTATCGCATGGGAGACGAGCGGATCCTCGCGCTCCGCGGGGTGACGCTCGACATCCACCGCAACGAGTACCTGGCGATCATGGGACCGTCCGGCTCGGGCAAGTCCACCATGATGAATCTGCTCGGCTGTCTCGACACCCCCACCGCCGGGGAGTACTGGCTCAACGGCGAGGAAGTCTCCCGGCTGACCGACGACGCGCTGGCGCGGGTACGGAATCGGGAGATCGGATTCGTGTTCCAGACCTTCAACCTGCTGCCACGGGCCACCTCGCTTCACAATGTCGAGTTGCCGCTGGTCTACGCCGGCGTTCGGGGGCGCGAGCGCCGGGAGCGCGCCGCGGCCGCGCTCGACCAGGTGGGCCTGGGCCACCGGATGGACCACCGCCCGAGCGAGCTCTCGGGCGGCCAGCGCCAGCGGGTGGCCATTGCCCGCGCCCTGGTGAACCAGCCCAGCATTCTCTTAGCCGACGAGCCGACCGGCAACCTCGACAGCGTCACCAGCGACGAGATCATGCGGGTCTTCACCCAGCTCCACGCCGGCGGCCAGACGGTCATCATGGTGACGCACGAGCCGGACATCGCGGCGCGGACGGAGCGGGTCGTGGTGCTGCGCGACGGGCAGGTGGAATCTGACCGGGTGAACCGGGGAGCCGCCGCCTGATGCCGCTGCTCGAGGCCATCCGACTCGCGTTCCGCACCATCCGGGGGCAGAAGCTCAAGAGCTTCTTCTCCTTGGTGGGAGTGCTCATCGGGGTGACCTTTCTCATTGCGGTCGTGTCGATCGTGCAGGGCATGAACCGGTACATGGTGGAGCGTTTCGCCAACACTCTGATTGGCGCCAACACCTTCGAGCTCCGCCAGCGTCCCAGCATCAACATGGGCAACATCACGCACGAAACATGGCTGGAGTGGCTTCGGCATCCGCGGGTGAGCTACGCGGACGCCGACTTCGTGCGCGACCGGATCCGGACACCCGCCACTTTCGCCAAGTTCTGCGCCGACCGGGTCTCGGTGCACTACGACGGCAAAGTCGCCAAGGACGTCGAGCTGGTCGGCACCGAAGAGACCTACTTCAGGATCCGGAACTACGAGCTCGCGGCCGGCCGCGCCTTTACCGCCCAGGAGGTTCGCGCGTCCCAACCGGTGCTGGTGGTCGGGCACGAGCTGGCCGAGAAGCTGCTCCCCGGGGTCGACCCGGTGGGCAAGGTGGTGCAGGTCGGTGGCCTGCCCTACCGAATCATCGGCGTGGTAGCCCGGCAGGGCACGCTGTTCGGCCTGTCGCTCGACAAGTTCGCCATCATGCCCTTCAGCGCCCAGGGCCGGCGGCTCATCTGCCCGATCAACATCCTGGACGCGCTCATCGTCCGCACCGACGATCCGACTCAGATGCAGCTGGCGCTGGCCGAGGCGGAGGCCGCGATGCGCAGCCGGCGGCAGCTGAAGCCTTCGGAGGAGAACGACTTCGCATTTCAGACCGCGGAGGGCGCGCTCGGCAGCTGGAAGAAGATCTCGCGGATCCTCTTCCTGGCGCTTCCCGGCCTGGTCGCCATTTCCCTGGTGGTGGGCGGCATCGTGATCATGAACATCATGCTCATGGCGGTGAGCGAACGGACCCGGGAGATCGGCATCCGGAAGGCGTTGGGCGCCCGCCGGCGCGACATTCTGGCGCAGTTCGTAGTCGAGGCGGCCACCCTGTCCGCGGCGGGCGCGGTGATGGGCATCGGCTTCGGGATTCTGCTGGCCTACGCCGTGAAGGCGCTGACGCCGCTGCCGGCCGCCGTGGCGCCCTGGTCCGTGGCGGTGGGGGTGATCCTGGGAGTCAGCGTCGGACTCGCGGCCGGAGTCTACCCCGCCAGCCGTGCCTCGCGGCTCGATCCGATCGTCGCCCTGAGAGCCGAGTGAAGGCGCCGTCGGTCACCGTGATCTCCCGAATGGCCGAGGGCGCCGGCATCGCCCTGGACTCGCTGCGCTCCAACAAGGTTCGCGCGGCCCTCACCATCCTGGGGGTCGCCATCGGCGTCACCGTCGTGATCGCGATGGCGTCGGCGATCACCGGGATCAACCGCAGCATCACCGGCATCCTCGAGTCGGCCGGACCCAAGACCTTTTTCGTGCAACGGTACTTCTCCGGCGGACTCGAGATCTCCGATGGCTCGGACGAGCTCTCGCCCTGGCGCCGCATGCCGGAAATCACCGTGGACGAGGCGGAGCTGATTCGCCGCCTTCCGGCGGTGCGGGACGTGAACGTCGGCGAATATACCGAGGGGCCGGTGAGCTACGGCGGTACCAACCTGAGCGAGGTCAAGGTCGCGGGGTTCAGTTGGACCTGGCCCCAGGTCAACGGCGGCGACATCCTGGCCGGGCGCAACTTCACGGCGATCGAGTATGCCGCCGGAGCCTACGTCGCCGTCATCAACGACAAGCTGGCGTCATCGTTCTTTCCCGGCGTCGACCCCATCGGCAAGCGCATCAAGATCTACGGCTTGCCGTTCGAGGTGGTGGGAATGCATGCCGAGGCCGCGTCGCTCTTCAGCGACGCCGACGAGCCGCGCCTGGCCATCCCGCATACGACCTTTCGAAAAGTGGCGGACTACTGGCCCGGCTGGATGGAGATCGCCGTGGTCCCCACCGAGAGCGCCACCATCGCCGAGGCCCAGGACCAGGTCACCGCGGCGCTGCGGATCCGCCGCGGGCTCCACCCTGGCGACGAGAACAACTTCTCCCTGGTCACCTCGGAGCGGGTGCTCGACGCCTTCAACAAGATCACCGCCGGCTTCTTCATCGCGATGATCTCGCTCTCGAGCGTCGGGCTGATGGTGGGCGGCGTCGGCGTGGTGGCCATCATGATGATCTCGGTGACCGAGCGGACCCGCGAGATCGGCGTGCGCAAAGCCCTGGGCGCCACCCGGGGCGAGATCATGTTCCAGTTTTTGGTCGAGGCCGCCACCCTGACCCTGGTGGGATGTCTGGTCGGCATGGCCCTCGGCGCGGGTGTGGCCTGGGGCGTCCGCACGTTCACGCCGGTCCCGGCCTCGGTGCCGCTCCTCGCCGTCGTGGCCGCGGTGATCGCCTCGATCCTGACCGGGATCCTGTTCGGTCTGTATCCCGCCAACAAGGCGTCCAAACTGGATCCGGTGGAGGCGCTGAGATACGAGTAACGCCCCCTTATCTTCCGGCCCATGCCCCTTTCCGAGGCCCTCCGCCTGGCGCTTCAGGCGATCTGGACCAGCAAGCTCCGGTCATTCTTTACGCTTCTGGGCATCCTCGTTTCCGTCGCCTTCCTCATCGTCGTCGTCGCCATCATCCAGGGCATGAACTCCTACGTGAGCGGCACCCTCACGGCCTCGATGATCGGCATCAACACCTTCCAGGTCCGGCGCGGCCCGATCTCGGTCGGCCTGCTCGACGACGAGCAGGTTCGCATGATCGCCAAGCGACCGCTGGTCACGGTGGAGGACGCGGAGACGGTGGCGGAGGCTGTTCCGGAGGCGATCGCGGTAGCACTCCAGTCGGGCTGGCCCACGCCCGTGGCGGAAATCCGCTTCCGCGACCGCACCATGATCAACGTGACGGTCTTCGGGATCACGGCTCCCTACCAGGCGGTACAGGACTACACCTACCTGGCCGGCTCACCCCTGACCGACCAGGATGTGAACGGACGGCGGCCGGTGGTGGCCCTCGGCCACGAGATCGCCGACAAGCTGTTCGACAATCCCCTGTCCGCGGTCGGTCGGAGAGTCCGCCTCGACGGCCGGGAGCTGACCGTGAAGGGCGTGATCGCGCCCAAGGGCCGGTTGCTCGGCCAGTCGTTCGACTCCTTCGTTCTGCTCCCCTTCAGCACCTTCGAGGCGGCCTATGGACGGCGGAAGACCACCGTCGTCTCGGTCAAGATGCCCACCGCGGACGCCATCGAGGCCGGCATGTCCCGAGCGGAAGAGGCGATGCGCGTCGCCCACCGGCTCCGGCCGGGGGAGGAGAACGACTTCACGGTGGACAAGGCGGACGCTTTCGTGGCGTTCTGGAAGCAGCTCACCAGCATGCTCTTCACCGCCATTCCCGCGGTGGTGGCGATCGGCGTGGTCGTGGGCGGCATCGTCATCATGAACATCATGCTGATGACGGTGAACGAGCGCACCCGTGAGATCGGCCTCCGCAAGTCGTTGGGGGCGACTCGGGCCGACATCCGCCGCCAGTTTCTGGTCGAGGCATTGGTGCTGACCGCCGCCGGCGGGGCGCTGGGCGTGCTCAGCGGATGGGCGCTGGCCTTCGGCGTGTCCACCTTCACTCCCCTGCCCGCCCGGATCACGCTCTGGTCGGTCGCGCTGGCGCTGGCCGTGGGAACCGGCGCCGGTACCCTGTTCGGGGTCTACCCGGCATCGCGGGCCTCACGGCTGGATCCCATCGCCGCACTCCGGGTGGAGTGACCGGTGATTCTCCGCGGCATTGGTGAAGGGGTGACGATCGCTCTCGACGCGATCCGCTCCAACAAGCTGCGCTCAGCGCTCACCATACTCGGGGTCGTGATCGGGGTGACGACCGTGATGGCCGTCGCCTCTCTGGTGCAGGGCATCCGGCGGCAGATCTTCAACGCCATCGAAGTGGCCGGCCCGACCACGTTCTACGTCATTCGCTACTTCTCCCAAACCCCGGTCAACCCCGACCGGCTCCCCTACGAGGTGCGGATTCGCCCGGTCCTTCGGCGCAGTGACGCGGAGGCCATCGGCCGGTTGCCGGAGATCCGCTATGCCGGCATCTGGGTGCAGGTCTTTCAGAAGGCGGAGTATCAGGGGGTGCGAACCCAACAGGTCATCATCTTCGGCGCCGACGACCGGTACATGGACATTCAGGGGGGAACGCTGCTGCGGGGCCGCCTCTTCAGCCGGGCCGAGCTGAGCGGCGAGCCGGTGGTCGTACTGGAGAGCGCCGTGGCGGATCGGCTGTTCGGCCGGCTCGATCCGCTGGGAGCGCAGGTGCGGATTGGAGGGATCTCCTTCCGGGTCATCGGAGTCTTCCAGAAGCCGTCGAACATCTTCGAGCCTCCAGGGCAGGCCACGGGAGGCGTGGTGCCCTTCGCGGCGGCTCGGGAGAGCTTTCGCTACGACGAGACCAACGCGCTGTTCGTGGCGGTCAAGCCCAGGACGGGAGTGGCGGTGGGCACGGCGATGGATGGGGTGACGGTGGCGCTTCGCCGGTCCAGAAACCTGCGCCCCGGCGACGCCAACACGTTCGACCTTATCACCCAGGACCAGATCCTCGACGTCATCGGCAAGTTCACCTCCTACTTTTTCCTCGCGATGGTGGCGCTCTCCAGCGTGGCCCTGCTGGTGGGGGGAATCGGGGTGATGGCGATCATGATGGTGTCGGTGACTGACCGGACCAAGGAGATCGGGCTTCGCAAAGCCCTCGGCGCCACCCGGCGGGATGTGCTCTGGCAGTTCCTGGTCGAGGCCGCGACCCTCACCCTGGTCGGCGGCGCCCTGGGGATCCTGCTCGGGTTGGGCGCGGGAGCCTTGCTCAAGGCCGCGCTGAGCCTGGACTCGGCGGTACCGCTCTGGAGCATCGTGCTGGCCTGCGGCGTGAGCGTCGCGATCGGCCTGGTGTTCGGCCTGCTGCCCGCCAACCGGGCCGCCCGGATGGATCCGGTGGAGGCATTGCGCCACGAGTAGGCGGTTCGGACAGGATGACAGGTTAGCCCCCGCTGTTAGTGACCCCGTTCCACGGCCGGTGCCATACCCTGCACTGTGCAAGCTTCCCACCGCCTCGCATCTCCTGTGCTCCCCGAGGAGGTGCCATGAGAGTCCGGACGGTAGTGATTGGCGTGGTGCAGGCGGCGTTGCTGATGGCCTGTGAGCGAACTGACCCAATTCCCCAGCCATCCAGCAAGGCGGTCGGCCTGGCCGGCCAACGATCCGCGCGCACCGATCACGACGAGCCGGCGGATGCGATCTCCCTCAACGCCGTGAGTGAGCGGGAGGTCGCCGCCTCGCCCCCGGCCGAGGAGCAGTGGTCCCGTCCCTTCGAGTTCGATCCCACGACCCGTCTAATCGTGCGCACCGGCCAGGCGAGCATCGAGGTGGATTCGCTGGAGCCGGCGATGACCGAGATCCGCCGGATCGTGCAGCGCGCCGGCGGGTTCGTGGCCGACGCGTCGGTTCAGAGCGGCCGGAATCAGCTCCGCCAGGCTACGCTCGAGTTGAAGGTGCCGTCGGCCCGGTTCGACGACCTCACCGAAGGTCTGCAGCCGATCGGCCGCCTGGAGTTCGTCAACGTGGGCGCGGAAGACGTGAGCGAGGAGTTCGTCGACCTGAGCGCGCGCGTAGTCAACGGCCGCCGGCTGGAGGATCGCCTGGTGGAACTGCTCCGGACCCGGACGGGCAAGCTGCAGGATGTCCTGTCGGTCGAGCGCGAGTTGGCCCGGGTGCGCGGGGAGATCGAGCGGATGGAGGGCCGACTCCGCTACCTCAAGACCAGCGCGCAGCTCAGCACCCTCTCGGTCAATCTGCACGAGCCGGTCCCGATCGTGGCCTCCCACGGACCCGGTCCGATCGTCGAGGCGTTCCGGGCCGCGTGGCGCAACTTCGTGGGCGTCCTGGCCGGGGGCATCGCTTCGCTCGGCTTCGTGGTGCCGGTGCTGGTCTTCGGCTGGGGGCTGGTGGTCGCGGGGCGTCGGTGGAGGCGGCCGGCGACGACGGGATGAACCGAGAACAGCGGAACAGTGAACAGTGAACTGTGAAAGGGGGGTCGCCGGAATGGCGACCACCCCTTTTACTTTCACTGTTCACTGCTCTCGCTGTACTGTTCCGCCACCATCCTGACCGGATCTCCCATGCCCGTCGACATCCTGGCGATCGCCGCCCACCGCGACGATGCCGAGCTCACCTGCGCCGGCGCGCTGCTCAAGGCGGTGGATGCCGGCTACCGGGCCGGCATCCTCGACCTGACCGCTGGGGAGACCGCGACCCGCGGCAACGCCGACCTTCGCGCGGAGGAGGCAGGACGCGCCGCGGAGATTCTCGGGCTCGCCGAGCGGCGGAACGCCGGTCTGCCCGACGCCCACCTGCACAACTCCGAGGAGGCCCGCCGGATCGTCATCGGGGAGATCCGCCACTTCGCCCCGCGGGTGGTCATCCTGCCTTTCCCCGTCGGCCGTCATCCCGACCATCGGGTCGCCTCCGAGCTGGGCCGCGACTGCTGTTTCCTCGCCGGCCTCGCCCGGTATGACGCCCCCGGGTCGCCCTACCGGCCGCATAAGATCCTCTACGCTCTCTCCTATCGCGAGGACCCGCTCAAGCCGACATTCGTGGTGGATATCACCGGTCAGTTCGACCGCAAGCTGGCGGCGATCCGCTGCTACTCCAGCCAGTTCGATGGCGCCAAGGCGGCGGGGGAGATTTTTCCCACCGGTCAGGATCTCTATTCCCTGGTCGAAACCCAGAACGCCCACTATGGATCGCTGATTCGAGCGCGTTACGGGGAGCCGTTTTACACCCACGAGACCGTCGCCGTGGACGACGTGATCGCGCTCGGCGTGCAAAGTCTGTAGCGCCCGCCAACTTGGAGCCGACCCCCCGGACGGGTATTTTTCAGGCCCCATGACACCTGCCCCGGCCTATCTCGACCATGCCGCCACCACCCCGGTACGTCCCGAGGTGCTGGAGGCGATGCTGCCCTACCTCACCGATCAGGGATTCGGAAACCCCTCCAGCGCCCACCGGTTCGGGCGCACCGCGCGCGCGGGCATCGAGCAGGCTCGGCGAGAGGTTGCCCAGGCGGTGGGGGCGGAGCCCACCCAGGTGATCTTCACCTCGGGGGGCACCGAGGCCGACAACCTCGGCATCATCGGCGCGGCGCTGGCGGCTCGGGATCGCGGCGGCCAGGTCTGCGCGGTGGTGAGCGCGATCGAGCACAAGGCGGTGCTCGCCGCCGCGCACGCGGTCTGTCACCTCGGCGGCAGGGAGGTGGTGCTCCCGGTGGACCACCTGGGGCAGGTGAGCCTCGACGCGCTGGACCGGGCGCTGGCCGACCGCCCCGCGCTGGTCTCGATCATGTGGGTGAACAATGAGGTCGGGGTGATCCAGCCGGTGGTGGAGATCGCCCGCCGCTGCCAGGCGGCCGGGGTGGTCTTCCATACCGACGCGGTGCAGGCTTTCGGCAAGCTCCCGGTCGCGGTCGGCGAGCTGTCGTGTACGTTGCTCACTCTTTCGGGCCACAAGATCGGCGCCCCAAAGGGGATTGGCGCGCTGATCGTGCGCGACCGGAAATCGGTCGAAGCCATCATTCACGGCGGCGGCCAGCAGTACGGCATCCGGCCCGGCACCGAAAACGTGGCCGGCGCCGTCGCTCTCGGGCGCGCCGCGCTACTGGCCGCCCGGGAGCAGCCCGATGAGGCGCCCAGGCTGCGGGCGTTGCGCGACCTGCTGGCCGAACGCCTGTGCGCGACCGTGCCGGACCTGGTGGTCAACGC
>JACCRH010000131.1 GCA_013813675.1 Gemmatimonadales bacterium | reverse complement strand
CTCCCACGCCGCGGCGGCCGAGGCCTCGAGCGCGGCGGCGGCCGCCACGCGCTCCCGCGCCTGAGCCTCTTCCTGGTCCAGCTCGGCGGGGTCGCCCAGACTCGACCGGAGAGCGTCGAGCCGGGCTCGGAGCGCCGAGCGCCTGTCCTTGAGCCGTTCCTGTGCCGCCCGGATTCGATCGTAGCCGAGCACCCGGGAAAGGAACTGCGCACGCTCCGGTGCGCTCATCGCGGCCATGACCGCGAGCTCCTTCTGCCCGGTGAAGTAGGTGTTGAAGAACTCCTCGCGCGTCATCCCGAGCAGCCGGGTGACTCGTTCGGTCACCGACCCGAGACTGTTGGCGATCGGGGACGGATCGCCGTCCTGATGGAGCTGAGCGCCACCCAGCGAGCGGACGACGCGGTAGCGATGCGCGCCGAGGGTGAAGTCGAGCTCCACCTCCACCCGGTCCCGGGGGCCGGCGCCGCGGCGCCGGATGGTGTCGCGGCTGCCGCGGGCAGCGGGCATACCATACATCGCCCACGCGATGGCCTCGAGGATGGTGGTCTTCCCCGCTCCGTTGGGGCCGATGATCCCGGTCAGGCCCGTCCCGAACTCCAGCGCGGTGTTCTCGTGCTGGCGAAAGTTGCGCAGGTGCACCCGGTCGATCTGCATCAGGTACCGGCCACGTCGCGCTCGACCGCATCCATCAGCTCATCGCCCAGGCGGACGAAGGCGTCGCGGTCGAGCTCGGCCGGAAGCGGCCGGTGGGCCAGAAAGTCGCGAACCAGCTCGGGCAGCGTCTGCCGCCTGCCCGGTGCGCCGACGCCGACGGCACGATGGATCTCGGGCCGGCGGATATCGAGATTGAAGTGCAGCGCCTCGGACTTGTGGGCTCGGATCGCGGCGTGGTCGAGCTCCCGCGCGACGTGACGGGGCACGTCGTAGACCCGGAGCCGGACGATGCGATCCACCACGCCGCCGGGAATGGCGCGCAGCCGCTCCTCGATCAGATCGTCCAGCGCGTCGGCGGCCAGTCCCTCGCCGCGCACGGGCTCGAGGTCGATGATGGGACGGGAGGCCGGCACCGACTCCCGGGTCACCGTCCGGCGGTCGAGATCGGCGAGCAGCCAGCCCTTGCCCCGGATGCCCTGCTCCCGCTCGTCGGCCAGCTCGCCCCACAGATTGGTGCCGACGTACTCCAGCGAGCCGGAGTACCAGGTGTTCGCCGCCACCTCGTGCTGCACGTGATAGTGGCCCAGCGCGACATAACTCCACTCCTCCATGCCGAGCTCACGGAGCCCCACCAGGGCGCCGCCGTACTCGACGGTGTGTCGCTGGGTGGGCAGCACCCCCTCGATCTCCCCGTGGAGCACCAGGACCCGATGGCGGGCACCACCTTCCGGCCGAAGCGACGGACGCTCCGCCGCCATCAGCGCCGTGTGCGGCACGGCAAGGACCGACAGCCCGAGGGCGGGATACTCCAACCGCCTGGCCTCATCCACCGCGACGTCCACGCCGAGCTCCTCGAAAAGCCGGAGAATGGATCCGGTCTCGGCCGAGCGGGGCGTGTCGTGGTTCCCGGCAACGAGGACCATCGGGGCCTCCGGCAGTGCCTCGCGGAGTCGCTGGAATTGCTTGAAGGCGAAGACGATTGCGGAGTTGGTGGGGCGAACCGAGTGGAAGAGGTCGCCAGCGATCACGACCGCGTCGGGCCGCTCGGCGATGACCCCGTCGACGGCCAGCCGGAACGCGCGGGCGACGTCCGCCTCCCGTTGGTTGATCCCGGACGGGGTTTGACGATGGTACTGCCGAACTCCCAGGTGGGGATCGGCAAGGTGGGCCAGTCTCACACCGGAAATGTCATGTGAGGCCTGGATTTATCAAGCGCCGTAGCCGTCCTCTCCCCGGCGGACCGCGGGGATGCCACGCCAGGGCAGCACCACCTCTCCCGCCACCCGCCGGCCCAGGCAGGCCACGAAATAGGGCAGCGGGTCGGTTGGGCGCTCGCGGCGGGTGGCGGAGAGCGCCCGGCGAACGTCGTCCTCGCGACGTCCGTCGATGGCCTCAAACACCGCTTCGGCCGAGACCCGGCGGTCGAGCGAGCGGAGACGCCGCGCGACCGCCGCGGCGAAGGGCATGTCGCCCGACGGGGGATATCGCTCGATCCCCTCGCGCCCGCCCAGAACGGGCGGGCGGGGGAACTTCACAAAGATCGGCTGGGTGAAGTGCGGATGGCGCACCATCAGCTCGCCTTTCGGCAGCGTGGCGAGCTTGATCTTGGTGGCGGGCGAGAGCGTGGCGTAGCCCGGAGTCGCCAGCTCGTCGGCGTCCATGCGGCCGTAGACGGCGGTGCCCGCGTTGCCCACCACCCGCCGCTGCACCTGGGACCGGAACTGCTGGGCCGAGAAGAGCACGAGGCCGAGGTACCGGCCTCGCTCGGAGAGGTCGAGCAGCATCTTCCGAACATAGGTCTCGGGTCCGTCCCCGGGGGCATACTTGTTGAGCTCGTCGACGAAGACCACGACGTGCTCGACGCCCAGGTCCCGCCGCTCGAGATGCTCGCGCAGCTTGGAGACGACCCGCGCGAACACCAGGTCCTGGGCCAGCGGATCGAGCCCGGCTACATCGACCACGTACACCCCGCGGTCGGCGAAGCTGCCCCACGGCAGATCGTTGGCGGCTCCGTCATCGGTCACCAGGCCCTTGGAGCGGGTGGAGATGTTGCTGAGCCGGTTGCGGACCTTGCGGATGGTGGCCAGGTGATGGGTCTTCCAGACCTCGCCGCCCTTGCCCAGCACCTCCATGAAGTCGAAGATGGCCCGGAAAAACTCCTCCAGGTCGGCAAAGCTCTGCACTTGAAAGGGCCGCCCGCGCAACATGTCGTCCTGATACTCGCGGCCCACCACCCGCTCCGCCAGGAAATCGATGAACGCGTCCGCCTTGGCGTCGATGTCGTCGCGGTTGAGCACGACCTCGGCGTAGTCGAGCACCTCGCGCAGCCCCCAGATCAACGGCTCGGTGTTGCCGGCGAGCGCCTCGTTGGTCCGAAGGGTGTTGAGGTTCACGCCGTCGGGACGAAGCGGCGCGTAGTAGTGGACGTCGGCAAAGGGCTCCGCCCGCAGCCCCAGCCGTTGGTAGAGCCGGTGGTCCTCGTCGGACAGCGCCGACGGCTGGTCGAGGAAGCAGAGATCGGGCCCCTTGACGTTGAAGCAGAGAGCCGCGACCGACCCCTTGTGGCGGGGAAAGGTCTGGAAGATGCTGGCGAGAAGGAATTCGACCGCGCTGGTCTTGGTGGCGAGGCCGGAGACGCCGGTGATGTTGAGGTGGGCGGCTTCCGGCCCCAGCAGAAAGTCGCAGTCGAGGTACACCGGCGACTCCAGGCCGCCGGCGGCATAGAGCCCGACCGGTACCCCGCTCGCCCGCTCCCCTCCGGTGTAGCTGTCCATCCGGAGGGCGAGCAGCACGTCGGCATCATCGGCGAGCCACACGGGCCCGAGCGGCACCGGCTGGAGCGGCTCCTCCGGCATCTGCCGCAACACCGCTACGGTGAAGAGCCGGATCTCGGCGCGCGCGGTGGGCTCGTCCCCGGCGGCAACCGGATCGCCGTCGGCGCCGAGCACCGCGTGCATCGGCGTCACCAGGTCGGAATAGGCGAATCCGTCGGTGACGACGCCGTAGACCGTTCGGCCGGCCTCCTGTACCCGGACGATGGCGCCGATCCCGATGGGCGACTCGCGCGCGGTCCAGAAGTGGAACTGATGCGGCGTGGAGGGTTTGAGCTCGGTGGCGACGACTCTGCCGAGGGGCGGTGCGGTCATGGGAAGCGCCGGCGGGTCAGCTTCGGCGGAAGGGAATGCGATCGCGGACCTCGCGCAATTCACTGGCACGGCGCGCCGAATCCCACCCGAGCTGAGCGGCAACGAGATCGGCGCACTCCTCCAGCTCCGCGACCCCAGGATCGCCCGCGGTGGCGATGCCGGTGCGGTTGAACACGGCGTCGGACAGCTTGCACACCATCTCGCTCCTGGCGGCGTGCACCACCTCGGCGCGGAGGGTGTCGGTGCCGCCGACGGTGACCGCCAGCTCGGGCCGCTCCCCCGCCAGCCGGAGTACCTCTCCGTAGGCCGACCCGTGATCCCGGGCCAGCCGGTCGGCGATGGACCGATCGACGCCTTTGGGCAGAGCGTCCGCCACCTCGCGCACCAGGTCGTCGAAGCGGAAGAAGTCCGCGCCGTGGATCCGGGTGATCTCGGTCCGGCAGGGACGCACCTCGCGGCCGAGCTTGTGGTAGATGAGGTCCACCGCCCGCTCAGCCACGCCGCGCGCGACGGTATAGCGGTTGGAGATGGCGGACACCAGTCCCTGGACGCCGTCGGTCTTGGCGTTGTCCACCACCAGTGGTCGCTTGCCGAAGCTCACGTCACCGGTCTTCTCGTCACCCTTTTCAACCGGGAGCAGTCCCGCCATCACCAGCGCCACGTCGTCCATGGTGAGCCCGAGCTTGGGATCGGCCTCGGCGATCTCGGCGACGAAGTCGGACACTTCAGCCTCGGTGACGCGAAGACTGTCCGGCTCGTCGCGCCAGATGAGGCTGTTCACTCCGACCAGGGTCTTGCCACGCCAGGGAACCATGAAGAGATGCCGCGCCCCGCGGGTCAACACGGCGGAGGGATCGCGGTACCGGGTTTGGAGGGCGAGGGCGCGGCCGTTCACGAACTGCCGCTTGAGCACCAGCGCCATGTCCCGGGAGAACGGCACACTGCGCGACGCGCGTACCCCGGACCGAACGAGAAGGGCTTCGGCATACGGGCCCGCGGCGTTCACCACGGTCCGGGCGCGGACCTCGAACTTCTCCCCGTTGAGCCGGTCCTCCGCACGCACTCCGGCGACGCGACCCCCCTGCAGGAGGAGCGCGCTCACGTCGCAATAGTTCGCGACCGCGGCGCCGGCCCGCGCGGCGGTCCTGACCATGGCCCAGACCAGCCGGGAGGGATTGAACATCTGCCCATCATAGAAGACCCCCGCACCAGTGAGGCCTTCCTGATTGAGCTCCGGGAACCACTGGAGGACGCGGGTGCGGGAGACGACACCGGCGCGGGGCACCCGCCTCGCCGGGTCGGTGAGGCCGCGGTTTCGATCCGCGGTGAGGGTGTTGAGCAGGGTGAAGGCCGCGGCGAGAATCTCGGGGCCGCGCATCCCGTGCCCATAGGCCGGCACCACAAAGGCCATCGGGTGGATGAGGTGCGGAGCGATTCGGAGCAGGGCGCGGCGCTCGCGACTGGATTCGCGCACCCGGACGATGTCCAGATGCTGGAGGTAGCGGACCCCGCCGTGCACGACCTTGAGCGACTGGGCGGACGTCGCCCCGCCAAAGTCTCCCCGCTCCAGCAGCGCCACCGAGAGCCCACGCTGGGCCGCGTCCCAGGCAGTGACCGCGCCGGTGATGCCGCCGCCCACCACCAGCACGTCGAACTCACGGCCGGCGAGCGCGGCCAGGGCGCGCGCCATCAGGCCAGCGCCCCCGCGCGGGCGCGAAGGTACTGCTCGACCGAATGAATGCCATAGAGGAGACGGTCCCAACGGGGATCGGGAGTGCTGATGGGCGCGCGCTCGGCGAGGAGCCAGCGTGAGAGGAGGTCGGCGGTCGCCGGCACTCCGTTGGCCGGGGCGACCTCGATCCGAACCAGACCGTGGAAGAGGTCCTTGGCCTCCCAGGCCCAGAGGCGAAGGGCCCAGGCGTGGACCGGCGCGACGCTGCGGCTCGGAGGAGCGAAGATCGAGGTTCGGTGGCCGAGCGGGAGGCGAAGATAGCGCTCGAGGTCGGCGCCCTCGAATGGCAGGGTCGCGTGGTTTTTGGAGACCCCGATGGTCCGGATATCCACCGCCCAGCCCGGACTCTCGGCGAGGGAGCCGTCCACTACGAGCCAACAATCCGATCCGAGCCTGAAGCGCCGGCCGACGTCCAGCTCGAGCTGGCCGCGCGCGCGGTCGAGTGCCCGGGCCGCCTGCGTCAGGTCGCGCACCGGGTGCGGCGGCTCGTCCTCCGGTAAGGCGAGCGTGGCCAGGCCGGTCAGCGCGTCACCCGCCGCGTCGAGGGCGCGCGGGCGAGCGATGACGAGCCGCCGGCGATCCTCCGTGACGGTCTTGAGACGATCACCCTGCCGCTCGCGGACCGCGGCCGCGATCCCGGCCACGTAAATGGGAGCGGCCCCGGCGTAGGCGACCAGCTCCATGCGCTGGACGCCGTCGAGAAAGGCAAGCGCCTCCGGCCAGGATTCGGCCTTGCCGACCGAGCGGCAGTGGAGCGAAACATCCTCGACCAACCGGGCCGGGCGGATGCATGCCTCCTCCGTGCGACCTCCCCTGGATTCCGGGATCCCAGCGGCGGGCGTGAGCCCCCGCACGGCCAGTCGCCGCCGGAGCGCCGTCAGATTCGAGATGGGCATGCCGAGTAAAGTAGCTGTTGACCTGCAAATACGCCTCGCCGCTCTCCCCGGCTCACGACGGTGCTGGGCGTAGAGGCTACTCCTCCTCGAACGCGGTGAACGGCGGAACGTGGGTCATCCAGAAGCCCGCCAATCCTCCCTGCTGATCCATCTCCACGTAGAAGTTATCGGCCACCCGCACGACCTCGACGGCCCGGCGGGGGCCGATCCTCAGGTGAAAGATGCTTTCCGAGGCGTTGGTCTCGACCGACAGGCTGGTATCCACCTCGACCGAGGCGACCGCGGCGCGGGTCCCGCTTGACGGCAGCACCACCCGGCCCTCGGTGAGCTGCGCCGGCACTTGTATGTCCGACCGGGTGGAGACCTCGGGCCAGACTACGACGTCGATCCCGCAGATCACGCCGTTGTTCACATCGAGCACCGCGACCGACCCTTCGGCGTCGGTCAACTCCACCGTCCCGGTGAGGCCTCCCGACTTGCGGTTGCCTTTGAAGGCGCCCGAGAGGATGTCGGTCTCCGGATCCCACCGCCACGAGATGGAGGGCAGGCCCCCGCCGAGGGCCTCCACTCTCGCCTCCATCAGCGAGCGCGTTGTCTTAGGCGGCACGGGCGGATTCCAGTCGATGGATCAAGCGCAGGATCCGATCCAGCGCCGCCTCCAGCTCGGCGTCCGAGACCGCGTAACTCAAGCGAACCCAGCGGTCGTCCGCAAAGGCCGCGCCCGGCACCAGCGCGACGCCCTCCTGCTTCATCAGCTGCTCGCAGAAGTTGGTGCCCGTCACCGGGTCCTTTTCCCGAATGCCGTCCACCCGGAAGAAGAAGTAGAACGCGCCGTGAGGCTCCACGAACTCGACCCCCGGAGCGTCGGCCCGAAACCGGCCGACCAGGTAGTCGCGCCGGCGGCGGAAGGCCGCCACCATTCGATTGACCTCGGCGTCCACCCTCTCGTCGGTGAAGGCCGCCGCCGCCGCCCACTGGGCCGGGTGGTTGGCCCCGGTGGTGGTGTGCGACTGCAGCGCCGCCATGCTCTTGGTCAGGTGCGGCGGGGCGAGCGCGGCGCCGATCCGCCAGCCCGTCATCGCGTAGGCCTTGCTCGCACCATAGATGATCACGGTGCGCTCGAGCAGCTCCTCGGGCAGGTCGAGGAGCGAGGGCGCCGGCCCCGAGCCGTAGTTGATGCGCCGGTAGATCTCATCCGAGATGATCCAGACTTGGTTCTTCCTGGCCCACTCCGCGATGGAGCGCAACTCCGCGAGGGTGTATACCGCGCCGGTAGGATTGCAGGGGGAGCACAGGAGCAGGCCCCGGGTGGTCTTGGTGCTGTGCCGGTCGAGGTCCTTGGCGCTGACCTTGAGACCCCACTCGATGTCACCGGGTACGAGCACCGGCTCGGCGCGACAGAGGTGGACGATCTGCGGATAGGAGACCCAGGCCGGAGCCGGGATCAGCACCCGATCGTTGGGCCCGAACAGAGTGAAGCAGGCATTGAAAATCGACTGCTTGCTGCCGGAGCTCACCACGAGCTGGTCGGGATCGATCGCTCGGCCCCCTGACATCCGGCTCAACTGAGCCGCGATGCCGCGCCGCAACTCCGCGATGCCGACGTTGGGCGGGTAGCGGGTCATGCCCTTCTGGATGGCCTGGGTGCCGGCCTGCGCGGCCGCAGCCGGAGTGTCGAAGTCGGGTTCGCCCACGCCGAGGTCGTAGACGTCCTCGCCCGCGGCCTTGCGTCGCTTGGCCTCGTTGCTGATGGCCACCGTCTCGGAGGCCTTGAGATGTTGGACGTTGGGCGAAAGAGGATCAGGCATGCGACATTCCGGAGGTGGTGAAAGGCGGCGGTGAGGGAGAAAGTTCTCCCACGGCACGGGGAAGTCAACCGGCGGGGTTGGCGCTCGCCCACCGGGGTCTTAGGTTGGCTCGCGGCCAGGGCCGGGCCTCGGCTCCTTCGCGTCGCTCAGGATGACAGGTTGGTCCCCAAGCTCGAGGTATCCGTGGCGTCTCTCGACGACCTGCACCTCTCACCACCCATTGCCGCCGCGGTCGAGCGGCTGGGCTGGAGCCCCGCAGACCCCACCCTGCGGGAGGCCACTCCCACGGCGGCGAGGGGTCACAATCTGGTGGTAGTCGCACCCCCCTCTCCGGCGTACGCGGTGCCCGCTCTCGCGGGAATGTTGAGCCGCCTGAGCCCGGGGACGCGCGGGCTGCTGCTCTGCGCCGAGGCCCAGCTCACCGAGTGGGGCGCCCTGGTCGCCGGCCTTGCCGGAGGCGCGCTCAGGATCCAGGTGGCCCGCGGGACAGCGCGTGCGCTGCGGCGGCTCAAGGCGTCGGACCTGGACCTGCTCGTCACCTCGCCCGACACCGCGCTCGCCCTGCATCGCCGATCCGCGCTCGGGCCGGAGGAGATGAGCGCGGTCTTCCTCGCCTGGCCCGAGAGCTGGGAGAGTGGGGAGAGCCTGGCGCCGCTGATGCAGGATCTACGGAAAGACGCCCAGCGCATCGTCTGCACCGGGGCCGCGGACCAGGGCGCCGATCTGGTCGAGCGCTACGCCCGTCGCGCCCTCACGGTCGGCGTGGCTTCCGCGGAGGCACCGCCTGCTACGCCGGCCGGTCCGGTGCGTACCGCCGGTGTCTCGTGGGAGCGCCGAGCCCCAGCGCTGGCCGACCTGGTGGAGACGCTGGATCCTGTCTCGCTGGCGGTGTGGACGGTGGATCGCTCCCGGCACGACGACATCGCCCGGGCACTGCCACCCGGCGACCCCGCGGTCAGGCTGGTCACCGGCGACGCGCCCAAAGCCGCCGTGGTGATCGCCTTCGACCTGCCGGCCCCGGAACGCCTCCGGCAGCTCCTCTCGGCCGGAGACGTCGTGCTGCTGGTGCCCCCGGGGACCGAGTCCTACGTCGAGCGGGTGGCCTCTCCCCGCCGGCCGGTCCGGCTTCCCGGCCTGGTGGACGCCATCACCGCCGAAGCAGCGGCGCGGCGGGCGACGATCGCCCGAGCGATCGAGGAGAAGCGGCCGGAGGCGGCGCTGCTCACGCTCGCCCCATTGTTCGAGCGGTACGACCCGTCGGCGGTGGCCGCCGCGGTATACGCGCTGTGGACGTCCTCGACCGTCGAACAGGCGGCGGCGGCGGTGCCCGACGGTCCGTCTACCGCCAAGATCTTCGTGGGCATCGGCAAGAACGACGGCGCCACGGTGAACGACCTGGTGGCGGTGCTGACCAAGGACATCAGGGTCGATCGGGGCAAGATCGGGCGGGTGGAACTGAGGGACGCCTATGCGCTGGTGGAGCTGCCGGCCCAGGAGGCGGAGCAGGTGGCGAGCGCGCTCAACGGCGTCACCATCCGGCGGAAGCGGATCACGGCGCGGGTCGACCGTGGCCCCACCAAACCGGCGCGTACCGCCCGCCCCCAGCATCGTTCCTGACGCCGAACGCTCAGCGCTTTCGGTTGAGATTCTCCCTCAAGGCCTTGGCGGCCCGGAACGCCGGGACGATCGAGGCTTTGATTGCGAGCACCTTGCCGGTTCGCGGGTTTCTTCCCTGGCGAGCGGCCCGGCGCCTGAGCTCGAAGGTGCCGAACCCCGAGATCGCCACCTTCCCGCCCCGCTTCAGCTCCGAGACGATGATACCGCCTTGGGAGAACAGCAGGTCGGCGATCTCGGCGGCGCGGGCGCGGGTGACCCCCAGCCGCTTGGCGACGGCTTCGACCACATCCTGCTTGTTCACGGGGGCTCCTTGGTGGGCAGAGGGGCACGAATATCGCCGACCGGGCGAGAGCGCCGCAAGGTGGGTGGAAGTTGGTTGCGGGGGGCTGCATTTTCGACAGCCACCACTCGACCGTCCTGCTGCGCGATCGGAGAAGTGAATGAACTACGGCCAACACCCGGGCTGGATCGAAGTGATCTGCGGCGTGATGTTCAGCGGCAAGAGCGAGGAGCTGATCCGCCGGGTGCGCCGGGCGATCATCGCGCGCCGCCGGGTGCAGGTGTTCAAGTCCCATCTGGACGCGCGCTATGCCGGGCTGTACAGCGTCTCCAGCCACGACGGCACGGAGCTCGAAGCGACGCCGGTGGATTCGGCTCCGGAGATCTTTCGCATGGTCCGGCCGGGCGTGCAGCTGGTGGCGATCGACGAGGCCCAGTTCCTCGACCCCGAGATCGTGAACGTCGCCACCCTGCTCGCGTCCCGCGGCGTGCGGGTGATCCTGGCCGGCACCGACACCGATTTCCGGGGTGAGCCGTTCGGCTCCATGGGCGGCCTGATGGCGGTGGCCGAGATGGTGGACAAACTGCAGGCCATCTGCGTGGTGTGCGGAGACCCGGCCTGTCGCAACCAGCGCCTGCTCGACGGCAAGCCGGCGCGCTACGACTCACCCACCATCATGATCGGCGGCCGGGAGAGCTACGAGGCGCGCTGCCGCCACTGCCACAAGGTGCCGCGGAAGGACCAGGACCAGACTCGGTTGCTCTGAGCAAGGCGGAGTGCGGCGGAGTTCCTCGGCGAGGGCAGTGTCATCCTGAGCGAAGCGAAGGAGCCATAACTCGGAATTCGCTCCTTCGCTTCGCTCAGGATGACATCGCGTTCGCTCGGGAACACATCCCGTTCGCTCTGGACGCCATCTGGCACAACTCGGGACTGTAGCAATGCTGCCGTGCTGAACGTCGGGCTCACCGGAAACATCGCCGCCGGCAAATCGGCGGTCGTCGAGCTGTTCCGGCGCTGGGGTGCCACGGTCATCGACGCCGACCAGATCGTGCGGGAGCTGCAGGCGCTCGGGGGGCCGGTGCTCCGGGAGATCACCGGCCGTTTCGGGCATCGGGTCCTCTCGGCGGACGGATCGCTCGACCGTGCGGCGCTGCGGCGCCTGGTGCTGGCCGATCCGGAGGCGCTGGCGGCGCTCAACCGCATCGTACATCCCGCGGTGCATGCCAGGCGGGCCGAGCTCATGGCCGCGGCACGGGCCCGAGGCGACCACCTGGTGGTGAGCGACATTCCCCTGCTCTTCGAAGCCAGTGACCCGAGCGAGTTCGATGTCGTGGTGCTGGTGGACGCACCGGAAGCGGTGCGACTGACGCGCCTGGTGGTGGAGCGAGGACTCGATCAGGACGAAGCCCGGCGGATGATCGAGGCGCAGATGCCGGCCGCGGACAAGCGGGCGCGGAGCGACTTCGTCATCGAGAATGGCGGCGATCTCGCGCAATTGGAGCTCGCCGCGCGGGCGGTGTGGCGCGCACTGCAGTCCCGCGCTTGACCTCGACCGCGACTCCGCCTATCCTCCCACCCGCCACCACACGACGGAGCCCGCCTTGTCCAATGTTCCGGACGACCTGGTCTACACCAAAGAACACGAGTACGTGGCCCGGACCAACGACCCCGCCGTCGTCCGCATCGGCATTACCGACTACGCGCAGGGCGAGCTGGGGGACGTCGTCTTCGTGAACCTGCCCAAAGCCGGCGACAAGGTCGAGGGGCACCAGTCCTTCGGCACCATCGAGGCCGTCAAGGCGGTCTCGGAGCTGTACGCGCCGTTGGCGGGCGAGGTGGTGGAGGCGAATTCCGCGCTGGAGACCGACCCCGCGGTGGTCAACCGCGACCCCTATGGCGCCGGCTGGATGATCGATCTCCGGATCGGGAACCAGGCGGAGCTCGAGGCGCTGCTCGCTCCCAGTGCTTACCGGGCCCACATCGGAGAGTGAGTCTCCCGGGAGTCGGCGGAGCGTGCGCGCAGATCGGTGTTGCCACAGGAGACAGAGTCAGCGATGCCCCGGGATCGTCTCCTCGGGGCGTTTTTGTGTCCGATTTCAAGTTCACCACAAGGCAATGATCTCATGACCACGGTCCGCTCAGCCGCCTCGTCCGCCCCGGCGCTCCACGTCCTGCATCCCAGCCACTTCGCGTACCGGCACATCGGCCCCCGCCGCTCCGACGTGGAAGAGATGCTGGCGATACTGGGCTACGACTCGATCGAGACGTTCACCGACGCCGTGGTCCCGGAGGAGATCAGGCTCCGCCGTCCGCTCGCGCTCCCGCCGGGACGGAGCGAACGCGAGGTGCTGCAGGCCCTCCGTGGACTGGCGGGCATGAATCGGGTGTTCCGCTCGTACATCGGGATGGGCTACGCCGGCTGTTTCACTCCCCAGGTGGTGCAGCGCAACGTACTGGAGAATCCAGGCTGGTACACGGCGTACACGCCCTATCAGGCCGAGATTTCCCAGGGCCGCCTCGAGGCGCTGCTCAACTATCAGACCCTGGTGTCCGACCTCACCGGGCTGGAGATCGCCAATGCCTCGCTGCTCGACGAGGCGACGGCGGCCGCGGAGGCCATGAGCCTGACGCTGGCGGTCAGCACGGTGGTCCGCGACCCGGTGTACCTGGTGGACGAGTATTGCCATCCCCAGACGATCTCGGTGGTGCAGACCCGCGCCGAGGCGCGTGGCATCCGCGTGGTGGTCGGCGAGCCGGAGACCTTCAGCTTCGAGCCCGGCGTCATCGGCGCGCTGGTGCAGTATCCCGCCACCGACGGGGCGGTGCGCGACTTCCGTTCACTGGCCGAGCGGGCCCAGGCGGCAGGGGGGCTGGTCACCGCCGCCACCGATCTGCTGGCACTGACCGTGCTCACGCCGCCCGGCGAATGGGGCGCCGACATCGCCGTCGGCAACAGCCAGCGCTTCGGCGTGCCCATGGGGTACGGCGGTCCCCACGCGGCCTTCTTCGCGACCCGGGAGGCGCACAAGCGCTTCATGCCGGGCCGAATCATCGGCGTATCGCGGGACCGCGACGGGCGGCCCGCTCTCCGAATGGCGCTGCAGACCCGGGAGCAGCACATTCGGCGCGACAAGGCGACGAGCAACGTGTGCACCGCGCAGGTGCTGCTCGCGGTCATGGCCAGCATGTACGCCGTGTACCATGGCCCGGGCGGGCTCCGCCGCATCGCCGAGCGGGTGCATACCCGGGCGGTGTTGCTGGCCAACGCGCTCCGCCGCCTGCGCTACCGGATCGTGCACGACGTCTTCTTCGACACGCTCTGCGTGGAGGTGCCCGAGTGGGCCCTGCCCCGCCTGCTCGACGCGGCCCGGGTGCGGCAGATCAACCTCCGCCCACTGCCGCCCACCCGGCTCTGCATCGCGCTCGACGAGACGGTGACCCTGGGCGACCTGGCCGACTTGATCGCGGTGTTCTCGCTCAACGAGGCGCTGCCGTTCATGCTGGATGACATCGGCATCAAGGCCGAGCGGGCGATCCCGGCGTCGCTCGCCCGCACGTCGTCCTATCTCGATCATCCGGTGTTCCACCGGCACCACTCGGAGACCGAGATGCTCCGCTACATCAAGCGGCTCGAGGCGCGCGATCTGTCGCTCACGTCCGCGATGATCCCGCTCGGCTCCTGCACCATGAAGCTCAACGCGACGACCGAGATGATGCCGGTGAGCTGGCGGGAATTCAACCGGCTGCACCCGTTCGCTCCTCGGGATCAGGCGGCGGGATACGAGCTGCTCTTCAGCCAGCTCGAGTATCAGTTGGCGGAGATCACCGGCTTCTCGGCGATGTCGCTCCAGCCCAACGCCGGCTCGCAAGGCGAATACGCCGGATTGCTGGTCATCCGGGCCTACCATCGGTCGCGCGGAGAGGCACACCGCACCACCTGCCTCATCCCCCAGTCGGCCCACGGCACCAACCCGGCGAGCGCGGTGATGGCGGGGATGAAGGTGGTGCCAGTGAAGAGCGACGGGCAGGGGAACGTGGACGTGGACGACCTGCGGGCCAAGGCGACGGCCCACCAGGAGACGCTGGCGGCCCTGATGGTGACGTATCCTAGCACCCACGGGGTGTTCGAGGGCTCGATCAGAGAGATCTGCGGCATCGTGCACCAGTACGGCGGACAGGTCTACATGGACGGGGCCAACATGAACGCCCAGGTGGGGCTCTGCCGCCCGGGCGACATCGGCGCCGACGTCTGCCACCTCAATCTGCACAAGACCTTCTGCATCCCCCATGGCGGGGGCGGCCCGGGCATGGGCCCGATCGGGGTGATGAAGCATCTCACGCCCTTCCTTCCGGGACACCCGATCGTGGACCTGGCCCATCCCCAAGCCTGTGGGACGATCTCCGCGGCGCCCTGGGGCAGCGCGGCGATCCTTCCAATCTCGTGGGCATATATCGCGCTGATGGGATACGACGGGCTGACCGCGGCGACCAAGATCGCGATCCTCAACGCGAACTACGTCGCCCGGCGCCTGAAGGGCCACTACGGGGTGCTCTACTCGGCGCCCGACGGGCTGGTGGCTCACGAGTGCATCATCGATACCCGGCCCTTCAAGGCCTCGGCGGGGGTGGACGTGGAGGACATCGCGAAGCGGATCATCGACTACGGATTTCACCCGCCGACGGTCTCGTTTCCCGTGGCGGGGACGCTCATGGTCGAGCCGACCGAAAGCGAGTCCAAGGAGGAGCTCGACCGCTTCTGCGACGCGATGATCGCCATCCGGGAAGAGATTCGCGAAATCGAGACCGGCCGCGCCGACCGGCAGGTCAATCTGCTCACCCGCGCGCCACACACGCTGGAGCAGGTGATCGCCGACGGCTGGGACCGGCCCTATCCCCGGGAGCGAGCCGCCTACCCCAGCCAGGCCGTGCGCGAGCACAAGGTCTGGCCCACCGTGGGCCGCATCGACAGCGCCTACGGGGATCGGAACCTGGTCTGCGTGTGCCCGCCGGTGGAGGCGTATGCCGAGTAGTCGGCAGTGGAACTTGTGGTTCGACCTCGAAGGCCGGCCGGGCCCGCAGAACATGGCGATCGACCAGGCCCTGCTCGACCGGGCCGGCCGGGGAGAGCGTTGGCTCCGGCTGTACCGCTGGGCCCCGCACTGCCTTTCGTTCGGTCGACACGAGCCGGCGCGCCGGCGGTATGACCGGCAGAGGATCGCCGACCTCGGCCTCGCCGTGGTGCGGCGCCCGACCGGTGGGCGGGCCGTGTGGCACGCGGACGAGCTGACCTACGCCCTGGCCGTGCCGGCCGACGCAATGGGCGGCCTCAGACAGGCGTACCACGAGATCCATCGCATGCTGCTTGGCGCTCTCGGCATTCTCGGCGCGCGGGCCGAGATGGCTCCCCTGCGACGGGCCGAGGGGCTCGATGCCGGCGCGTGCTTTGCCTCGCCGGCCGGCGGCGAGATCGTAACGGGCGGCCGGAAGACAGTGGGGAGCGCGCAGCTCCGGGAAGGCCGGGGGTTACTGCAGCACGGGTCCATTCTCCTCACTGGCCGGCAGACCATTCTCCAGGACATCACGCTGGATCACGTTCCCCCCGACCGCGCGGGCCCACTCGGCGATTCGATCGGGCGTTGTCCCGACATCGGCGAAGTCGCTGGCGCTGTCGCGCTCGCCGCGGCGACCCGGTGGGGTGGCGAGTGGGAACAACCGGCGGCATCCGCCGCGCTTCTCGCCGAGGCCGCCGGGCACGAGGTCAGGTTCAGCTCGCCCACCTGGACCTGGAGGGCCTGACCGAGGCGTGCCTCGCCCCATCGCTCGAACCGGAGTCCCCCTGATGCCCTGGACGGCACACCTGGTGCTCGCCGCGGCCGTCGCCGGTGTGGTTGCCGCCCGGCCGCCGTGCGCGGTAGCCCAGCAGGAGCCCTCCAGCATCGTGATCGTCACCGGCCAGCAGGCCACCCTGCCGGTGCCGACGCTGATGGAAGGCCCGCAGGCCACTCTCGCGAACAACGAGATCTCCGACCACTTATTTCTGCGACTTGCCGCCATCGGGCCGGAGCTGGTCACCTCGGGTGACCGGGGGTTCCAGCCCCAGCTCGCCAGGAGCTGGAGCCGGCGCGACTCGCTCACCCTGGTCTTCGAGCTGGATCCGCGTGCCCGGTGGCACGACGGCGCACCGGTCACCGCGCGGGATGTGACCTTCACCTTGAAGCGCGCCCAGGACCGATCGATCGCCCCCCGGCTCGCCAGCGTCACGGCCCGGATCGCAAGGGTCGAGGCCGAGGGCGATCGGCGGGTCGTGTTTCGCTTCCGGGAGGTGTACTCGGAGCAGCTGTACGACGCCACCTTCCACGTGCCGATCCTGCCTGCCCACCTGCTCGACGGCCTGGGCCCGAGCTCGAGCGCGTGGTCCGCCTTCGCCGGTCGCCCGGTGGGCAGCGGTCCGTACCGCTGGGTTCGGCGGGAAGAAGGCCAGTTCATCGAGCTGGCCGCCAACCACGATTTTTTCCTGGGCCGGCCGGGGATCGAGCGGGTGATCGTCCGGGTGGCGGTGAGCTCCGACGCGCGGATCAATCTCCTGCTGGCGGGCGAGGCCGACGCGATGGACAACATCCCGCCGCCGACCACCAATCTCGCCCGGGTGGAGGCCGCACCCAGCCTGAGGCTGGTGCCGGTGCCCTCGAACATCCTCGGCTACCTGCTGTTCAACCAACGGGAGCCGGGCCATCGTGACCGTCCCCACCCGATTCTGGCCGATCGCGACGTGCGCCGCGCCTTGATCATGGCCCTCGACCGCGACCTGCTGATCCGGGCGGTGCTGGGCCCGTACGGGCACGTGCCGTTCGGGCCGGTGTCGTCGCAGCTCTGGATCCGCCATGGCGCTCCCCGGCATTCACGCCAGGATCAGTCCACGGCGCGGCGGCTTCTCGCCGGACGCGGCTGGGTGGACCGGAATGGCGACGGCATCCGGGAGAACCGGGACGGCGCCCCCCTGTCGCTCAGGCTGCTGGTCAGCAGCTCCAGCGTGGCACGGGGTCAGATGGCCGCCATCATTCAGGAGCAGGTGCGACAGGTCGGCGTCCACGTCGACGTGGTACGGGTGGAGCCGGCGGTGTGGATCGAACGGCGCACCAGCGGCGACTTCGACATCGACTTCTCGTCCGCAAACCTGGACCCTTCTCCCAGCGGGCTGGCCTACAGCTGGTCGTGCGGCGGACCCGGCAACGTCGGCGGGTACTGCGACCCGGGCGCGGACTCGCTCCTCCAGCTGGCGACCGCCAGTCCCAAGGCCGACCGGGGGCTGTGGCACAGCTTCCTTCGGCGGGTCGAGGAGAACTCACCGGCGGCCTTCCTCTACGCGCAGACCTTCGTCTTCGCGGTGAACCGTCGATTCCGGGAGGTGAGCATCCGTCCCGTGTCCTCATGGAGCGCGCTGTGGCGCTGGCCGCCGCCCGGGAGCTGACTTGACGGCCTGGCTCGCCCGCAGGATCACGCAGGCGGTGGTGACCTTCGGGGTCGCCGTGGCGCTCATGTTCGTGCTGATGCGCCTGGCGCCGGGCGATCCGCTGTCGCGGATGCAGGAGGATCGGATGATGGATCCCGCGGAGATCGCCAAGACCCGCGCGATCTTCAAACTGGATCAGCCGATCCACCGGCAGTTCGCCGCCTTCGTGAAGGGCGTCCTCCGGGGCGACCTCGGCCTCTCGATCGAGCACGGGCTACCGGTCAACACCCTGCTCGCCTCACGCATCGGGCCCACGCTGCTGCTGGGCGGCGCCACCATCCTGCTCAACTTCACGCTGGGCCTCTGGCTCGGCGTGCGCCAGGCGGTCCGGCGCGGCAGCCGCGAAGACCGCACCCTCACCGCGCTCTCGCTCGCCGGCTACGCTACCCCGTCGTTCTGGCTGGGCCTCGTTCTGGCGTGGCTGGTGGGGATCAAGCTCCACTGGTTGCCGGTGGCAGGAATGCAAAGCCCGTTGCTCGCCCCTGACGCGCCCTGGCTCGCGCGCGCGGCCGACATCGGCGCCCACCTGGTGCTGCCGGCGCTCACCCTGTCGATCGTGACCATTGCCGGGACGATGCGCTACCAGCGAGCGGCGCTGCTCGAAGTGCTTCGGCTTCCTTATATAGGGACCGCGAGAGCCAAGGGCATCCCGGAGCGCGCCGTCATCTGGCGCCACGCCTGGCGCAACGCCCTCTTCCCGGTGATCACGCTGTTCGGCCTGTGGCTTCCTCTGCTGGTGACCGGGGCAGTGTTCGTGGAGATGGTGTTCGCCTGGCCCGGTCTGGGCTCGCTGGCCGCGGGCGCCGCGTTGGGCCGCGACTATCCTCTGGTGATGGGGACGGCCCTGCTCGCCGCCGGACTGGTGGTGACGGCGAGCCTCCTCACCGACGTGGCGTACGCGCTCCTCGATCCCCGGGTCCGCTACACGTGAACCCGGTGGTGGACGCGCTCGCCAGGTCGTGGCGGGATCCGCGGGGCCGCGCCGGAGCCATAATGCTCGGCGCTATCGCCGCCGGCGCGGCGGTGGGGCCGATCTTCTTGCCCGACCCGCTGGCGCAACCCTGCGTGCTCGAGTGCAGGAACCTGGCACCGAGCTGGGCGCATCCATTCGGCACCGACGACCTGAGCCGCGACATCCTCTCCCGGGTGGCGACCGGTGGGCGGATCTCTCTGGCGGTGGCCACTCTGGCGGTGGGCCTGTCGGTCACCCTGGGCGCCGCGATGGGGCTGGTGGCCGGCTACTGGGGCGGCACGGTGGACGCCGGGTTGATGCGACTGGTGGATGCCGCGCTCGCGATCCCCCGGCTCTTCCTCCTCCTCCTGGTTCTGGCGGTGTGGGACCAGGTCCCCATGCCGGTGTTGATCGTTCTCATCGGTGTTACCGGATGGTTCGGCACCGGCCGCCTGGTGCGGGGCGAGGCGCTTCGGCTCCGGGAGGAGTCGTACGTCCGGGCCGCCGAGGCGCTCGGGGCGAATCGGAGGCGGATTATCTTCCGTCACCTGTTGCCGAACACGGCTGGCCCGCTGCTGGTCGCGGCGACCCTCGGTGTGGGGGACGTCATTCTGCTGGAGGCCGGCCTTTCCTTTCTCGGCCTCGGCGTGCCGCTGCCCACGCCCTCATGGGGCGGCATGATCCTCGACGCGAAGTCGCTGCTGTTCACCGCGCCGTGGGCGGGGATCTTTCCCGGCCTCGCCATCGTGATGACCGTCCTGTCGGCCAACCTTTTCGGCGATGCCCTCCGCGACGCCGTCGATCCACGAGGCGCATGACCCGAGTCCTCGACGTCGAGAACCTCAGGGTCTCCTTTCCGGACACCGGGAAGAATCGGGTGTATCCGGTGGACGGAGTCAGCCTCAGCCTCGACCGGGGCGAGACGCTCGCGCTGGTGGGCGAATCCGGTTGCGGCAAGAGCCTCACCAGCCTGGCGCTGCTCCGCCTGGTGCCCTCCCCCGGCCGGATCGAGGAGGGCAGCGCGATCCGGCTGGGCGGCACCGATGTCCTCGCCCTCCAGGGCGAGGCGCTCCGCAAGATCAGGGGTCGGAGAATCGGGATGATCTTTCAAGACCCGATGACCAGCCTCAATCCCGTCTTTACGGTGGGCAACCAGATCGCCGAGGGCGTGCGGGCGCACTTCGACGTCTCGAAATCGGAGGCTTGGCAACGCGCGCTCAAACTGCTGGAGGAGGTGGGCATCCCCGATCCCGCAGCCCGGCTCGACTCCTACCCGCACCAACTCAGCGGCGGCATGCGGCAACGGGTGATGATCGCCATCGCGCTGTCGGCGGAGCCCGAGATCCTGGTGGCCGACGAGCCGACCACCGCGCTGGACGTCACGGTCCAGGCGCAGATCCTCGAGGTGCTCGACCGCCTTCGCGACAGCCACGGCATGGCGGTATTGCTGATCACCCACGACCTCGGCATCGTGGCCGGCCGGGCCGACCGGGTGGCCGTGATGTACGCCGGACAGATCGTCGAAGAGGCCCCGACCGATCGGCTGTTCGCCCGACCCTCCCATCCGTACACCCAGGGCCTCTTCGCCTCGGTTCCGCGGATCACCGGACCGGTCGGGCGACTCTCTCCGATCGGCGGCAGCGTGCCGCCGCCCGGGGCGTGGCCCGGGGGATGCCGGTTCCGCCCGCGCTGCCCCCAGGCGTTCGAGAAGAGCGAGACGATGCCGCCTTTGCTTCCGGTGGAGACCGATCACCGGATGCGGTGCTGGCTGGCGGAGAACGGGGCGGACGCAAGTGACTAGATGCGTTCTGTCGCGGGGCGGGAGGACCGGTGCGGGGTGGCGCCACGGGGAACCCCCACCCGACCGCATACCACCCCACCACAGACGGTCGGCATGACCCTGCTCCAAGTCCGAGATCTGGTCAAGCACTACCAGGCCGGGCGTTTTTTCCGCGGAACCACGCCTCCAATACGTGCGGTGCAAGGCGTCTCGTTCGACGTCGAAACGGGCGAGACCCTCGCGCTCGTCGGTGAGTCCGGATGCGGAAAATCGTCGGTGGGCCGCACCGTGCTTCGGCTGCAGGAGCCGACCGCCGGGAGCGCGGTGTTCGAGGGGAGCGACCTCTTCTCGCTGGACCGCACCGCGCTTCGGCGGATGCGGCGCCGTATGCAGATCATCTTCCAGGACCCGTACAGCTCCCTCAACCCGCGAATGACGATCGGCTCGGCGATCGCGGAAGGGATCGAGATCCACCGTCTCGCCAAGGGCAAGGAGGTGGGGCGTCGGGTCGGCGCCCTGCTGGAGGAGGTCGGTCTGGACCCCGGGTACGCCGGCCGCTATCCCCACGAATTCTCGGGGGGGCAGCGGCAGCGAATCGGGATCGCCCGCGCGCTCGCGGTGGAGCCCAGGTTCATCGTATGCGACGAACCGGTGTCCGCGCTCGACGTCTCGGTACAGGCCCAGGTGCTCAATCTGCTCGCCGATCTTCAGCGGGAGCGAGGCCTCTCCTACCTCTTCATCGCCCACGACCTCGCCGTGGTGCGGCAGATCGCCCGGCGGGTCGCCGTGATGTACCTCGGCAAGATCGTAGAGGAGGGCGAGACCGAGGCCTTGCTCCGGCAGCCGCGACACCCCTACACCGTCGCGCTGCTGTCGGCGGTTCCCGAGCCGGACCCCAGGCGCCAGCGCTCTCGCATCGTGCTCACCGGTGACCTCCCCAGCCCCAGCAATCCGCCCCCGGGATGCCCCTTTCATCCCCGCTGCTTTCACCCCCGCCGGGACCGGCGCTGTCGAAGCGAAATACCTGCGCTGCGGCCGGTGGGAGCCACTCGGGCCGCGTGCCACTATGCCGAGACCACGCCGTCACCCGAGACGGCGTGAGCGCAGTCACGGCCGGGGCCGGTCCGGGGAGACATGTTGAGGGGCATTCAACCTCGAGGGGCAACATGAGCGACCGCAAAGATCTGGCGACCGAAGGCACGGCGGACCGGGTGGAGGGGACCGCCGATGTCGTCGAGGGCAGGGTTCGCAACGTGGTAGGAGGCGCCACCGGCGATTCGAGTGAGCAGCTGAAGGGGAAGGCCAAAGAGCTCGCGGGGAAGGCCAAGCAGGCGCTGGGAAAGGCGAAACAGAAGCTCGATCCCAAGCCAGGCGTCGACGGCGCCTGATCCACTCATAGCAGCGGAAATTCAACAGCCCGGCAGGCCACTCTGAGGCCTGCCGGGCTGCTGTAGGCCGGGTCGTCAGGCTGATGTCGGCCCGGCGCGGCCCTCGAACTCCGCCATCAGGTCCTCCCCGGTGCCGCGGCTTTCGTCCTCGTGGTGAGGATCCACGAAGACCAGCGCCTCCCGGCGCGACACCACATCGGCCAGCGCGGCGAACACCAGCGGGCAGATCATCTTGCCGGTGAGGTCTCGCATGCTCTCGACCGCCTCCTCGGGCGACACCCGCTGCCGGTAGGGCCGGGTCGTGGTGAGCGCGTCGTAGATCTCTGCCACGCCGATCAGCCGCGCGCCCCAGGGAATCTCCTGCTCCAGAAGACGGTCCGGATACCCGGCGCCATCCCAGCGCTCATGGTGGCTTCGGACGAACCCGCTCACCATGCCGAAATGGGGGAGGGGCTCGAGGATCTGATGTCCGATGAGGACGTGGCGCTTGACCTGCTCGTACTCAGGGCCGGTCAGCGGCCCTTCCTTGGAGAGGATGCCGTCGCCCAGGCCGATCATGCCGATGTCGTGGAGCCGGCCCGCCAGGCGAACCGCCTCGATCTCCGGATCGGTCCGCCGCATCTCGGCGGCGAGCGACGCGGCGAGCTGCGCCACCCGGACGGAGTGGCCGGCGAGCCAAGGGTCCTTGCTCTCGACCACACGCACCAGCGTTTCCAGCATCGCGAGGGCGAGGGTCTCGACTCGGGCTTGCTCCTGCCGGAGCTCGCCCACCAGGCTCGCCACCTCCTCGCGGAGCACCCGTTTGGTGGCCTGTTCCTGGATCGCCTCGCGCCGGCGGCCGACCGCGGCCACTACCGCATGCTCCACCGCGGCACCGTCCGCCGGGTCGGCGACGTAATCCATCGCTCCGGCGCGAAGGCAGCCAACCGCCGACTCGACGTCTTGACCCGCTCCGCAGACCACCACGGCGAGCGCGGCCTCCCGCGCAAGGCAGTCGGCCACGAACTCCCGCGCCCGGCCCTCCGCCAGCGAGACGTCCGCCACCAGGCAGCCGAATTTCAGACGGGAGAGCAGGTCGAGCACTTCCGAAGGGGAGCGTGCGAGGGTCACCTCGAACCCCCCCGGCTGCAGGCGCTCCTGCAGCGCAGAGGCGGCAGCCCTTTCCGGCAGGAGCAGCAGGAGTCGGGCGCTGGCGTCGGCTCTGGCGATCATGGGCGCTCCACGGTACTAGTGCGCGTCTGGAAAAATGGCGAACCCGGTATAGGTTGGTGGATCGCTATCATCGCACCGCGCACCCGGGACTTGCAGCTTCTCATCGCGGCCAACCGCGCCGCCGCCTACACCGCGGCGGCACGGTGGGTGGTGCACGATCTCCGGAGCCCGGCGCAATCGCTCACCCTGTTGGCCGATCTCATGGCCGACCCCGACACCGACATCGAGGAGATTCTGCGGGAGTCGTGCCGCCACCTCGGCCGCTCGCTCGATCTGCTCTCCCGAGTGTTGCATCCCGCTCCGCCCGGCGAGCGTGGCCCCATCTCGGTCCGGGAGCCGCTGGAGCTGATCCGCGACCTGCACCACGCGGGCCGCACCCGCGCCCGGCTCGAAGTCACTGTGGATGCTTCGGTCCCCGCGGCCGCCGGCATCGAGCGTCACCTGGAGCATGCGCTGCTCAATCTCGTGCTCAACGCGAACACGGCGCTGCAGCACAGCGACGGCGGGCTCATCCGCATCGGCGCGCGGGACAACGGCGAACAGGTCGAGATCGTCGTCGCCGACAACGGCCCGGGCCTGGCGCCGGATCTGGCCGGTAGCTTGTTCCAGCGCGCCCTCACCGGCGCGTCCGGCACTCGGCTCTCCGGAGCCGGACTTCCGGTCGCGAGCGAGGTGCTGCGAATCTCCGGCGGCACCCTGACCTACGCGCCTGACACCGGTCCCGGCGCGCGGTTCGTGATCACCCTTCCGCGGTGGCGGCGGGCGGTAACTCCACGGGACCAGTAGGCCTGCTGCCGGTCAGCAGCTCGCGAAGCAGCGCGTCCCGCTCCCGCAGCGCGCCCAGCAGTACCTGTTGGTTGCGCCATACCTCGCTCGCCACTTCGGCCGCCGAGCCCCGCACCCGCCGGCGGGCGGCGACGAACTTCTCCGGCAGCGTCCCGTCGAAGTGACTGTCGAGATCCGCGAGCGGCTGGGCCGGATCGCCCACCAGCCGGTGGAGCAGTGTCGCCCGGAGTCGCCGGGTCTCCTGAAGCGTGAGCAGTGCCCGGCTCGCCAGCCGAATGCTCGACTCCACGCCGGGCACGTCGCCCTGCACCACCGCCTCGCGTTGCTGCAGGATGGCGCCGGAGAGCTCTTCGATCAGTCGGTGCTCCCGCTCGAGCGCCAGGGTGAGGTCGGCGAACCCCCGCAGCGCCGTCCTGTCGAGGTCCATCGGCTACCGGCCCCCGGAGTCGGTGATCTGATCCAGCAGGTCATCGATCGCTCGCAGCGCGTCCGCGTTGATAGCGCGGGCGCGATGGATGAGGGTGGGGTCGAGCGGTCCCATAGGAATCTTCGTGCTTGGGGCCCCCGGCCGCGGCCCGGACGCCTCCACCGGCCGATCGGCCTGTCCCGGCCACCCGGCGCTCACAGTGAGCCTCCAGCCGGAACGAGGCGCGATCGCAGGCGCTTCAGCGCTCCGGTGCGGATCTGCGACACCCGGGACTCGGTCAGATGCATGACCTCGGCGATCTGCCGCTGGTTCAACTCCTCGTAGTAGTAGAGCGCCATTACGGTGCGCTCCTTCTCGGGGAGTCGGGTGATCGCGTCGCGCAGGATCTTGAGATCCTCCCGATCGATCAGCTCGGCCGCGGTCGCGGAGGCGGTGGGGTCCTCGAGCATCTCTTCCAGCGCCGCGTCGCCGCCGGGCCCGCCCCGCGATTCGCCTTCGTAGGACAAGACCGTCCGGGTGGCCGTGTCGTCCCGCCAACGCCAGTAAGTCGAGACGTCGATATCGAGCTGGGCGGCCACTTCCTCCGGCCGCGGAGGGCGCCCGAGGCGGCACTCCAGGGCGGTGGTCGCGACCTGCAGACGGCGGGCCTTGACCCGCACCGCCCGCGGCGCCCAGTCCTGGCTCCGGAGGTCGTCCAGGATCGCGCCGCGGATGCGGCGAACGGCGTAGGTGCTGAAGGCCAGGCCTCGGGAAAGATCGAAGCTGTCGAGCGCGCGGATCAGCCCGAACGTGCCCGCGCTCACCAGGTCGTCCAACTCGACGGCTGTAGTGCGACGATTCACCTCGCGCGCCACGTGGTGGACCAGTCCGATGTAGAGCTCCAGCAATTGCCGCCGGGCGGCCGGATCGGCGGTGTCCCGGTAGCGTTGCCAGAGGTCTCCCGGCAGCGTTCCATTCCTGGTGGTCACGGGGGCGGCGGTCACGCGCGGCTCCTGGTCGGTTCGATGAGATCGAGAACGTCGAGCCTGGCCTCGCGGATGCACTGCGCCGCACGGGTCTCCATCAGCCTGGCCAGAAAGTGGCGGGGTTCCCGGACGGCAACGGCGACTTGGCGTTCCTCCAGCAGAATGCCGGCCAGGTGCAGCCGGCGGTTCAGAAACTGCTCGGACGCGGCCGCCAGCCTGACGAAGGCGCCTTTCCCCTCATCCTCGCCCGCGCACCGGTTGACAAACACATCGATACGCACGTAGGGCACCTGCAGGCTCAGCATCTTCACCAGCGCGTGCGCATCCATCAGCGCGGTCGGCTCGGGCGCGGTCACCAGCAGGATCCGGTCGGCGCCCAACGTCGCCGCGCGAACGACGCCTTCGATCCCGGCGCCGGCGTCCACCACCACGACCTCATACTGCTGGGAGAGACCGACGAGGCGGCAGTGCAGACGGGCCCGCTCCACCGCGTCGAGCGCGTACAGGCCTTCGGAGCCGGACTCCGCAGGAAGCAGCCAGAGGTGCGGCGCCACCGGTTGGACCAGCTCCTCGGCACGGACCCGCCCACCGAGCACCGATTCGATGCTGTCGCGCGAGCCCACACCGAGCAGCACGTGCAGGTTGGCCAGGTTCTGCTCGCCGTCGAGCAAGAGCACCGTACGGCCGCGCTCGGCGGCGACGGCGGCGAGCATGACGCTCACCACCGACTTCCCAACGCCGCCCTTGCCGCTCCCGACCACGATCCGGCAGGTCTCGCCGGTGACTTGCATCTGCCGCATTCGACGCGCTCCGTTAGGTCTCCGCCTCAGCTCTTCACAAGGCAATCGCCGTACCCCGGTTGGCCAGAGCGGTGGGCGGAGGCTCCTGGAGTCGCCAACTATCTCTGTTCGTGGTGCTTAGGAGGAAAGCCCCGAGCGGAAGCGCGCCGTACGCGAGCCGTGTCGATGGGAAGGACCGGGAAGAGTTGCCGGAAAAACTTGCCGCCCCAGGGTGATTCTTTCCGGTCGCCGGGCGGCGACCGGGGTCAGGCTCCCGAGACCGCCGGCGGGACGTTGAGCTTGTTGCGGAGGGTTCGCTCGCTGATGCCGAGCAGTCGTGCGGCGCGGCTGCGGTTGCCGCCGGTGGCGGCGAGCGCCCGGTCGATCGCCAGGCGCTCGACGGCGTCGAGGTTGTAATCGATGGCGTCGGCCGCCTCCGCCGAGCCCGCCTGGGGTACGATGGCGGGACGAGCCGGGTGCGCGGCGGCATCGCGGATCTGCTGGTCGAAGTCGGTGGGCTGGAGCACCTCGCCGCGACAGAGGATGACCGCGCGCTCGACCGCGTTGGCCAGCTCCCGAACGTTGCCGGGCCAGGGGTACCGCTGAAGGATCTCCAGCGTCTCGGGCGCGATCGTCGGCGGGGTGCCCCCGTGAAGCTCCGCCGAGCCGGTGACGAAGTGATGGACCAGGCGGGGGATGTCCTCGAGTCGGTCCCGCAGGGGCGGCGTCCGGATCGGGACCACGTTGAGCCGGTAGTAGAGGTCGTCGCGGAACCGCCCCGCGTTCACCTCGGCCTTGAGGTCCCGGTTGGTGGTGGCGATCAATCGGACATCCACCTGGATGGGCTGGTGGCCGCCCACCCGCTCGAACTCCTGTTCCTGTATCACTCGAAGCAGCTTCGATTGAAGGTCCAGCCGCATCTCCGAGATCTCGTCGAGCAGAAGCGTTCCGCCATGGGCCCGCTCGAACGCGCCCGCCGAGCGGACCGTCGCCCCGGTGAATGCGCCCTTCTCGTGGCCGAAGAGGGCGCTCTCCACCAAGCCTTCGGGAAGGGCGGCACAGTTGACGGTGATAAAGGGCTCGTCGGCGCGCGGACTCTGGTCGTGGATCGCCCGGGCGAAGAGCTCCTTGCCGGTGCCCGATTCGCCCTCCAGCAGTACGGTGGCGCGCGAGACGGCGACGGTTCCCACCACTTCCATCGCGCGGCGGAAGGTCTCGCTGTCACCGACCATGGTGCGGCGGCCCCGGATCTTCACGATCTCCCGGCGGAAGGTCTCGTTCTCCCGGCGCAGACGGACGACTTCCAGCGCCTGCCGGACCGCAATCTCCAGGGTCTCGGCCTGGATCGGCTTGGTGAGGTAGTCGATGGCCCCGGACTTGATGGACATCACCGCGTGCTCGATGCTGGAATACCCGGTCATGATGATGACCGGAATCCTGTAGCCCTCCTTCTGGAGTTGGGCCAGAAGATCGAGGCCGGTGAGGCCGGGCATCCGGTAGTCGGCGACAATCAGGTCCACCGGGGTACGGGCGACCACGCGCATGGCTTCCTCGACGCTCGACACCAGCACGGACCGGTGCCCGGCCCGGCTCAGCGTGTGCTCGAGGATGACGCCGACTGCAGGCTCGTCATCGATGCAGAGAATTGACGCCGTCACATCCAGCTCAGACATTCGGGGAGCAAACAAGCGGTATGGGCCCGACTGCAAATAATAGCGTCCTCCGAGCGGTCGATGATAGACCGACCGGGGCATCGGCACGGTCTTCCTACGGTCTCCGCCGCGGCCTATCTTCCACGCTGGGTCACGGCAGCGAAGAGCGGCGACTTGCCGCTCAAGTCACACGGCCCGCTGGCCGATACCTTCTACATGGCGATCTTTGTGGCTATGGAACTCCCTCACGAGCCCGATCAGCCGGGGGCCGCCGGCGGCTGGGACAGCCCGGAGGCGGATCCGGGTACCCCGGGCAGTGCCTCGAATCCCGATGCCGGCCAGGACGGCATCACGCCCGAGCGGTTGAAGCAGGTCATCCGGCGGCTGGAGAGCGGGTTCTATGACGGCGCCGAGATCCGGGAGCACATCGCGCGCCGGCTTCGCGAGGATCTCGGCCCGTGAGCGGACGCGATCGTCTCCCGCCCACAATTCTGGTGATCGACGACGAGCCGACCATCCGGAGGGGCATCGGCCGGCTGCTCGAGCGCGCCGGCTATCGGGTACGCACCGCGGGTACCGGTGAGGAGGCGATGGCGCTGGTGCGGAGCGAACACTTCGACGGCGCGATCTGCGACCTGCATATCCCCGGCGTCAGCGCCGTCCAGCTCTGCGAGGAGATTTGGCTCGTCGCGCCGGAGCTGGCCGGCCGCCTCATCGTCGCGAGCGGGGATCTCACCGGCGAGGAGGTGCACGGGCTGGTGGAGCGCACCCGTGTGCCACCCGTCTCCAAGCCATTCACGGCCGCCGATCTGCTCGCGGCGGTCGGAGCGGTCTGCCCCGCCCCTTCACCACCGCATCCGGCCGACAACCGGCGGGCAGCCTCGTAACTTCCTTCCGGTCTTCCCCGCTACACCGCAGCTCACAGTCGAGAGTCCCCATGGAACGACAGCTCATCTCCAGTGGAGCGCCCTGGGAGCCGATCGTCGGCTACTCGCGGGCGGTCCGGGTCGGAAACACGGTGCACGTCTCCGGCACCACCGCGACCGATCAACAGGGCCGGATCGTCGGCGCCGGGAACGCGTATGCCCAGGCGGCGCAGGCGCTCAAGAACATCGAAGCCGCCCTGAGCCGGGCCGGCGCTTCCCTGGCCGACGTGGTGCGCACCCGGATGTACGTGACCGACATCGAGCGCTGGGAAGAATTCGCCCGGGCCCATGGCGAAGTGTTCGGCACCATCCGGCCGGCGACCAGCATGGTGGAGGTGCGGCGGCTCATCTCGGCCGACATGCTGATCGAGATCGAAGCCGACGCGGTGATCGCATGAATCCGGCCGAGGCCTTCGAGACGCTGGATCTGCGGGTCGGTCGTGGCCGCGGTAAACCTGGGGACACGAAACGTGGCCGGGTTCACCTCCGAAGTGCTGGTGCTCGGGTTGCCGAACGAGACCGGGGACGTCGTGGTGCTGGGGGTGGAGCGAGAGGTGCCGCTGGGCGGCAGAGTCTATTAAGCGGCGGCACCGTGCCCCGACCCGTCTAGTCGGTTCCCTCGAGCGCGGGACGCAGTAGGAGACCGGTCACCGCGCCATCTTCCGCCATCGACCACTCGAGCAGCATCTTGTGGTGCGAGCGGTCGAAGGTGGAGGTGCGGCTGTAAATTCTGAGCGGGCTCTCGGCGTCGACCTTTTCGTCAACCTGCCCCTGCTCGCGGCCCAGGCGGGTCACCGCCTGCCCGGCGAAGGTGGCGAGATCGGTGACGCTGCCGAAGGTCTGCCGCATGTCGGGCGAGAATCGGTTCCATAGCTTCTCGTACTGGCTGCCGTAGAGCCAGGCAGTGTACTGCCGGCCCTGCTGTAGCAGGCTGCTGGTCTGGGAATCACCAGCGGGGCGGCAGGCCAGCGCGGCCACCGCCAAGGCGAATCCAACGGTCCTTCCACGCATCGTTCGTCCTCTGGGCTTCGCTGTGCGCCGGAGGTCCATCACCGCGGGAGTCTGAATGCGGGTGTACATCTCCGTAGACATGGAGGGCGTGGCCGGCGTGGTCCACGAGGACCAGACCGACCCGATCGATCCCCGGCATGCTGGAGAGTATAACAGATTCCGCCGGCTCATGACCAGCGAGGCCAACGCCGCGGTCGAGGGCGCCCTCGCCGCCGGCGCCACCCGGGTCCTGCTAAACGACAGCCACTGGCAGATGCGGAACCTGCTCGCCGAGGACCTGCACCCCGAGGCCGAACTGCTGAGCGGGGGGCCCAAACTGCGCTCGATGGTCGAGGGCGTCGGGCTGGGCTTTGACGCCGCGATGTTCATCGGCTACCACGCCATGGCCGGCACGGCCCAGGCAGTGATCGACCATACCTACGCCGGCGTCGTACACCAGGTGCGGCTGAACGGGCGGCCGGCCGGCGAGCTGGCGATCAACGCCGCACTGGCGGGAACCCACGGCGTGCCGGTGGCGCTGGTCAGCGGGGATCAGGCGCTGGCGGCGGAGGCCAGGGAGCTGCTGGGCGAGGGGGTCGAGACGGTGATCGTAAAGCACGCGGTAGGGCGGTTCGCGGCTCGGAGCGTCTCACCCGGGGAATCGTGCCGCCGCATCCGGGATGGCGCCGCAGCCGCGCTGCGCCGGACGCACCGACCGCTGGCGTTGGATTCGCCGGTCCGGCTGGAGGTCGAGTTCGCCCTCAGCAACATGGCCGACATGGCCGAGCTGGTTCCCGGGTCGGTGCGGACGGGGGGGCGGACCGTCGAGTATGTGCATCAGGACTACGGCGAGGTGTTCCGGGCCTGGCGAGCGCTGTACAACTTGGCGGGGGTGGCGTGAGCCGACGGCGGGTGCCGAGCCGCTGACCTATTCCCCCACGTCCACCGAGACCACTCTCCGCACATCGATCGGCATCCCAACTTGGCAGCCGGT
>JACCRH010000122.1 GCA_013813675.1 Gemmatimonadales bacterium | reverse complement strand
CCAGACGCGGGTGCCGCCGCCAGAGGTACGTGCTCATCGCCAGCACGCCGAGCAGGCTGCCCCCGGCGACCGACCAGAGTGGAACCCGTTCGCCGGTCGCGGTCACCAGCATGTACGTCAGTCCGGTGGAGAACGCGAAGACCACCACCAGGCCCAGCCAGAGACCCATGCGGAGGGCAAGATTGCGAACGGCCAGGTGCACCAGCTGGGTGAGCCCGATCCCCACGAGCCCGAAGACGATCAGGTGGAGCACGGTATACCCGGCCACGACCTGGGGGACGATCTCCCGGACCCCGGGCTGCAGGTCGCCGCGGAAAAATACCTTGCCCAGCGCGTTGGGCGTGTGGAAGGGTCTGCCCGCGACCATGTCGAAGATGAAATACCAGGCGGCGACGACCGCGGCGCCCAGAATGCCGGCGGTCAGGCCCTCGCGGACGGTGGAGTGTTTTTCCATGTCTAAGCTTAGGATCAGTGCCACGGCGGGGATGTGTCCGACATCACCCGTGCGCGGCACTCGCTTCGCGACAGAGGTCGCAGGGACAGGAAGCGCGGAGTCGCTCGAAGGTATAGATGCCCGTGCCGTGCCCGTCGCTCCACTGTATCCGCAGGCCGTACGCTCCCACCAGACCGAGGGACACGGGGCGGATGTCGTCGGAGACGGCGAGCGGATCCAGCAACTTCCGCCCACTCATCTCATCCACGCAGGCCGCGCAGGGACAGGCGAGACGGAGCGTCCGGGCGGGAAACCAGCTCTGGTGGCCGGCGGTATCCCATTCGATCAGGACTCCGTCGTCGCGGCGGTTGATGGCATGGGGCACGGGAATGGGCATCGCTGGATGATAGCCTATATTCCCACAGTCAACTCAACCCGGAATGCCGATGCCCGCTGACTCCATCAACCCTTTCGGCTCCCGCGGAACGGTGGACCTGGGGAGCGAAAAAGCCGCCGTCTACCGTCTCGGCGAGCTGGCCCGTCAAGGGATCGCCGAGCTCGATCGGCTTCCCTTCTCCATCCGCGTCCTGCTGGAGAACGCCCTCCGGCACGCCGGCCGCGGCGTGGTCACCGAGAGCCACGTCCGACAGCTCGGCGGCTGGCACCGCGAAGGCGCCGCACGGGCCGAGATCCCCTTCATGCCGGCCCGTGTCGTCCTGCAGGACTTCACCGGCGTGCCCTGCGTCGTGGACCTGGCGGCGATGCGGGACGCGATGGCCCGGATGGGGGGCGATCCCGATCGCATCAACCCTGTAGTGCCCTGCGATCTGGTGATCGACCATTCGGTGCAGGTGGATCACTACGGCTCGATCAACGCGTTCCGACTGAACGTCGAGCTGGAGCTGGAGCGCAACGTCGAACGCTACCAGCTCCTCAAGTTCGCCCAGCGCGCCTTCCACAACTTTCGGGTCGTGCCGCCGGGCACCGGCATCGTTCACCAGGTCAACCTGGAGTATCTCGCGCCGGTGGTGCAGCTCCGGGAGCAGTTCGGCGAGCTCACCGCCTATCCCGACACCCTGGTCGGTACCGACTCCCACACGACGATGATCAACGGCCTCGGGGTGCTGGGATGGGGCGTCGGCGGAATCGAAGCGGAAGCGGTGATGCTGGGCCAGCCCTACTTCATGCTGATCCCCGAGGTCGTCGGCATGAAGCTGGTCGGCGCCTTGCCGCTCGGCACCACCGCGACCGACCTGGTGCTCACCGCCACCCAGATACTCCGGAAGAAGGGCGTGGTCGACAAGTTCGTCGAGTTCTATGGGCCGGGACTCTCCAGCCTGGGACTCGCCGACCGGGCCACCATCGCCAACATGGCGCCGGAGTACGGGGCCACGATGGGGTTCTTCCCGGTGGACGGGGAGACCCTCAGGTATCTGGAGCGGACCGGCCGGGGCCGACACGTGGTCGAGCGGGTCGAGCGCTACTGCAAGGAGCAGGGTCTGTTCCGCACCGACGCCACGCCCGACCCGGTCTTCAGCAGCACCCTCGAGCTCGATCTCTCGACCATCGTGCCCAGTCTCGCCGGACCCCGCCGGCCGCAGGACCGCGTGCCGCTCGCCGAGCTCAAGCGCGACTTCATCGTGAATCTGCCCGGGCTCATGAGCGCCACGGTGCCGGCGGCGCGGAAAGAGTTGGCGGAGAGCGCCTATTCGCGCTGGGTAGGCGAGGGCGGCGCCAGCGTGACCATCGGCGATCACCGTACCGACACCGAGGCCGGCGCGATTGACCCCGATGCGCCGCCGGTGGTCGCCGGGATCCTCGACGGCAACGACATCTCCCTCCACGACGGCGCCGTGGTGATCGCCGCGATCACCAGTTGCACCAACACCTCGAACCCGTCGGTGATGATCGGCGCCGGGCTCCTGGCCAAGAAGGCGGTGGAGCGCGGCCTCGAGACTCGACCTTGGGTCAAGAGCAGCCTCGCGCCCGGCTCGCGGGTGGTCACCGACTATCTCGAAGGCTCGGGACTGCTTCCGTACCTCGATCAGCTCCGGTTCAACGTGGTGGGCTACGGGTGCACCACATGCATCGGGAACAGCGGTCCCCTTCCCGACCCCGTCGCCCAGCTCATCGACGAACACTCGCTGGTGACCGCGGCGGTGCTGAGCGGCAACCGGAACTTCGAGGCCCGGGTGCACCCGCAAGTCCGGGCCAACTACCTGGCGTCGCCGATGCTGGTGGTGGCCTTCGCCCTGGCCGGCCGGGTGGACATCGATCTCACCCGGGAGCCGGTCGGCACCGGCCGCGATGGCCGGGCGGTGCTGCTGCGGGAGATCTGGCCCTCACCGGAGGAGATCCAAGCGGCGATGGCGGCCTCACTCAAGCCCGAACTGTTCGAGCACCGCTACGGGTCGGTGTTCGAGGGCGACGAGACCTGGAAGGCGCTGGCGGTGCCCGAGGGCAGCCGCTACGCCTGGGATCCCAGCTCGACCTACGTGCAGGAGCCCCCCTTCTTCGTGGACCTTCCCACCGATCCGCCGCCCTTGCGCGACATCTCCGGGGCCCGGGTGCTCGCCGTGTTGGGCGACTCGGTGACCACGGACCACATCTCGCCGGCGGGCTCGATTCCCAAGAACGGTCCCGCGGCTCGCTATCTCCGCGAGCACGGCGTGGAGCAGGTGGACTGGAACACCTTCGGCTCCCGCCGCGGGAATCACGAAGTGATGATGCGGGGCACCTTCGGCAACGTGCGGATCAGCAACGCTCTGGTGCCGGAGAAAGAGGGCAACTGGACGCTCCATTTCCCCAGCGGCGAGGTGGTCTCGATCTACGACGCGGCGATGCGCTATCAGGCGGAGGGCACCCCGCTGGTGATTCTCACCGGGAAAGAATACGGCACCGGCTCCAGTCGTGACTGGGCCGCCAAGGGGCCCTCCCTGCTCGGCGTGAAGGCGGTGATCGCCGAGAGCTACGAGCGGATTCATCGGAGCAATCTGGTCGGCATGGGAG
>JACCRH010000120.1 GCA_013813675.1 Gemmatimonadales bacterium | reverse complement strand
GGTTCACGTAGCGTCGGGGCTGGGTCGTGCGCAACAGGCGTCGGTATTCCAGCATCCGCTTGAGCTTCATGCCTTCATGACTCCTTCGCTGAGACGGCACACCCGCCGCACCCTGGCCGCCGGTCTGCGCCTGCTCAATGGACCAAAACGCGCCATGGATGCACAATCGCTGAAAATAGTCCCCAGCTAGACTAGGCAGCGTCCCAATAGTTTCTTGCCTATATTGTGGCGTCTCCCACTCGCGATTGGAGCCGCCATGCGTACCGGACGCCCGCGTCGGTTCGAGCTGACCCTGTCGGCCACGGAGCAGGCCCAGTTGAGCGCCCTGGCCACGTCGCGGGCGGTGCCGCATGGCTTGGTCCGCCGACCGCAGATCATCCTGCGGTCGGCCGCCGGGGACCAGCCTGGCGCCCAGCGGGATAACTTGTCGCAGGAGGCGCGTTACCGAGCGACGAGGCGGATCACGTGCTTCGTACCAGCGTCACACGGGCCATCCGAACTCGCAACGCCCCCCATGACTGCTCGAACTCGTCCGTCGGCTCCAGCACTTCGACCGCGTACGCCCCAGGATCGAGCTGGTCGATCAGGCTGTGGCACCCGAGGCCCGCGAGCTCGGGTCCAGCATTCGGGTAATAGTCGTCGAAAACGACAGTCGTGGCGGGGCCCATGACATCCCGAATCGCCATCCAGTCGGCCGCGATCGTCTCGATCGAGTGCCCTCCGTCAATGAATACGAGGTCGGCGTTGCGCAGGATCTCGGTCGCTCGGGGAAGGGTGTCCCTCGTGTTCCCACGGATGAGGCGCCGGTTCGCTCCAGCCGCTCGAGAACCGCTTGATAGGTGGGGGGCGCTTGGAGAATTCGAGCTTGACTGCTCGTCCGTGAGGTCCTCGAAGAGGTCGAACCCGGAATACCGCACGGAGCGGATGTCGCTGTGCGCGGCCGCGGTCCGAATCATCTCCTCGGCGTGAACGCCATTCCAGGTGCCGATCTCCACGATGCTGCGGCAGCGGCGCTCGTAGATCGTCCGAAAGAGGTTCACGTACCGCTTGGGCCGGGTCCTCAGCAGTAGCCGGCGATACTCCGGCGCCCTCTTGAGCTTCATTGCGTCATTGGTCCTGATGCCTGTGCCTGTCCCAGGCGGACTGTGGCCCGGGCGCGGTGATAGGCCAGGGGCACGCTCCGCCCGCTAGCTCACCCAGCCGGGCGGTGATAAACTTACACCCGGTCATCGAGTCCCCAGCCATCCCAGCCCTTTCCCCCTACCGCGAACCATGCCCTTGATCCGTGACCTCGTGCGTCGGCTGTATCACCAATCGCCCGTGGTACGCGAGCTGGAAGCGATCGAGAAGCAGCTCGCCCCGGCAGCCGCGCCAGCGCGGATCCTTCAGGAAGAGTTCGTCGCCAGGCTCCTCGAGCAGGACCGCTACACCCAGAGCAAGCGCCTGAATCGCCATGAGCATCAGGTGTTCTCGCAGAACGGCGAGGACGGGGTCATCCGCGAGATCTATCGGCGAATCGGTCCGGGTAGCCGGGAGTTCCTGGAGATGGGAGTGGGAAACGGCCAGGTGAACAACACCACCTTCCTCCTGGCGCAGGGATGGCGAGGGCACTGGATCGAGGGCGACCTCCGCTCGGTGGAGTCCATCCGGCGCGACTTCACCGAGCCGCTCACCTCCGCCAGGCTGAAGCTCATCCACGCCATGGTGACGGCCGAAGCGGTGCCGGCCTACCTGCGGCAGCTCGGGGTGTCGCGCGACCTGGACCTCCTCTCCCTCGACCTGGACCGCAACACCTACTGGATTCTCGAGGCGCTCCTCCAGGTCCTCCGCCCGCGGGTGGCCGTCGTCGAGTACAACGCAACCTACCCTCCGGACCTCGAGTGGAAGGTGGAGTACGACCCGCGCGCCTGGTGGAACCGGACCTCGTACTACGGCGCGAGCCTCAAGGCGTACGAGCTGCTCTGCCGGGCCCATGGCCTCTGCCTCGTGGGCTGCGACCTGCATGGCGTGAACGCGTTCTTCGTGCGGGAGGAGCTGTGCGGCGACCGCTTCGAGCAGCCGTTCACGGCGGAGGCTCATTACGAGCCCGGCCGCCATTACCTGATCGGCGCCCCCGCCCATCCGCCCTGCTTCAGCGACCGCGTCACGGCTGCGCCCCTCCCACCAGCTGAGCCCGGAGCCGCGCCGCGCTCGCCCGAGGCGTGAACTCGGCCGAGGCGAACTCCCGTCCGGCCCGGCCCAGCGCTAGACGGCGCGCCGGGCTTGCGGCGAGCTCTGCCAGGGCGTCGGCGATCGCGTCGACCTCGTCCGGCGGAACTGCGTACCCGGTGCGCCCGGGGACGATCGTCTCCGGCATCCCTCCCTGGTCGCTCACCAGCACCGGCCGTCCGCGGCAGGACGCCTCGATCGCCGAGATCCCGAACCCTTCCACGCTCGTCCCCACGGTCCGGCTGAGCATCACGAATACGTCGCAGGCATCGATGTAGTCCACCTTCCGATCGTCGGTCGCGTTGGGGACGAACGTCACCCAGCGCTCCAGGTCCTGAGCCTGGATGAACGCCGTCATCTCCTCGAAATAGCCAAGATGGTCCTGAGCATCCACGTTGCCGACGATGAAATAATGGAACCGGTGCTGGCTCGAGGCGTGGAGCCTCGCCATCGCCCGAAGCACGGCGAGTTGGTTCTTGCGATCGCCGATCCGAGCGACGGTGAGCAGAACCACAGGTGGTGTGCTCCCGCCTGTCAACCCGCCCCGAATATCCGCGACCGTCTCAGGATCACAGCGGCGCTTGAGGACGTGGTCGCTCACGCACGGGTACACGATCGCCCGGGCTGGGAGGGCCGGGGCCACCTGCCGGAGCAGCCCCGCGGTGAACCGGCTGATGCATACCGCATCTCGTGCCCCCGCGAGATAGCGCAGGGTGAGGCCACGATTGAGCCGTCGCGCTGGGGAAGGACCCGGGGGACCCACCACCCGTCGCATCGCCAGCAGCTCCGATCCGTAGAAGACGGGGTAGTACGGTGACGGGAGCCTCACGGGAAGGAAGGACCCGACGCGGTGGGCCAGTGGGTCGCCCAGCAGGATGAAGTCCGGCTGCTCGCGGCGGGCCAGGCGCAGGAGGGCCCAGCCCCGCGCGATCAGTCCACCGGTAGATCGCGGGCGGGCGCCCGAGGAGAGGACGCGCACGCCGGGGGGATCGACGGTGGGGCGGTCACCGATCTCCTGGTTGGTGAGCACGACGACGGAGTCTCCGTGCTCGCCGAGACCGGCGGCCAGGTCGGCGCAGTAGCGGCCGATCCCCGTCTGACGGGAAGAGGCGGGATCCCGCGAAGGGTACGTCTCCGTGTAGATCAAGTACTTCACGAGACGCCCACCCGCTCGACCGGCAGCGCGACGGACTTCGGGCTTCGGAGCCGCCGCTCCAGGAGTACGTACAGCGCCACGGAGCTCACCGCGTACTGGACGCTGTAACCGGCAGCCACTCCCCAGATCCCGAAGAAATAGAAGCCGGCGATCTTGAGCACGATGGCGAGCGTGAATCCGATGCTGCCGACGCGGGTCGGGGTGCGGGTATCCCCCTGGGCGTAGAACGCCGGGCCGAGAATCTGGCCGGCCGCCCCGCCGACCCACACCCCGCCGAGCGCAATGAGAAGCCACCACAACTGGCCGATCGCCTCGGGTCCAAACCGCCCATGGCCGAAGGCGACCCGGAGCATCGGCCGGCCAACGAGCACC
>JACCRH010000085.1 GCA_013813675.1 Gemmatimonadales bacterium | reverse complement strand
CCGGCACTTCGGCCAGGAGCTGCAACGGCGACATGGCGAGCGCGATGAGCAGCGGGAGCTGTGTCAGGGGCATCAGACCGTTTGGTTGGGGTGAGAGTGGCCGATGCTGACCGCAAATGTCGCGCCTTCACCCAGTGCCTCCCAATCCCGTCCGAACCGCGCCGGCGCCCCCGCGACGGCCTTCGTTTGTGCGCCAAGTGTTGCACTCTGGGGTGTAGTATTAGGAGATGAACGGTCAAGAGGACGAGCGGGTCCGGCTGGACAAGTGGCTGTGGGCGGCGCGCTTCTTCAAGACCCGAGCGCTCGCCGCCGAGGCCGTGCAAGGCGGCAAGGTCCAGCTAAACGGCGACCGGCCCAAGCGGGCGCGGCCACTTCAGGTGGGAGACGAGATCCGAGTCCGCCTGGGCCCCTACGAGCACACCCTCACGGTGCGGGCGCTGTCGGGCCGCCGAGGCCCGGCGGCCGAGGCGGCCGGGCTGTACGAGGAGACGCCGGCGAGCCGCACGGCGCGGGAGGCGCTGGCGGTCCAGCTCAAGTCGCTGCACGCGGTGTTCGGCCCGGACCGGGGGAGGCCGACGAAGAAGGACCGGAGAGAGATCGAGCGGCTGAAGGGGAGACGATGACGTGTCACCCTGAACGTAGTGAAGGGGACCATGCTCGACATGGTCTCCTTCGCTTCGCTCAGGATGACACTGCGGCCGCTCCCATGTTCTCGATCATGGCGTCCCCGAACTCCGACGTCTTGAGCAGCGTGGCGCCGGGCATCAGCCGCTCGAAGTCGTAGGTCACCCGCTGTTGGGCGATGGTGCGTTCCAGCGAGGAGATGATGAGATCGGCGGCCTCGCCCCAGCCCAGGTAGCGGAACATCATCTCGCCCGACAGAATGACGGAGCCCGGATTCACCTTGTCCTGGCCGGCGTACTTGGGCGCGGTGCCATGGGTGGCTTCGAAGACCGCATGGCCGGTCTGATAGTTGATGTTGGCGCCCGGCGCGATGCCGATGCCGCCGACCTGCGCGGCCAGCGCGTCGGAGATGTAGTCGCCGTTCAGGTTCAGCGTGGCGATGACCGAGTACTCCTTGGGCCGGGTGAGAATCTGCTGCAGAAATGCGTCGGCGATCACGTCCTTGATCACCACGCCCCCGGGGAGCCGGCACCAGGGGCCGCCGTCGATCTCGACCGCGCCGAACTCCTCCACGGCAAGCTGATACCCCCAGTCGCGGAAGCCGCCCTCGGTGAACTTCATGATGTTGCCCTTGTGCACCAGGGTGACGCTCGGCTGATTCTGGGCGACGGCGTACTCGATCGCCGAGCGGATCAGCCGCTTGGAGCCCTCTTCCGACACCGGCTTGATGCCGATCGCGCTGGTCGCGGGAAACCGAATGGACTGGGCGCCCATCTGGCCCTGAAGGAAGTCGATGATGCGCCGGGCCTCGTCGGTCTTGGCCTTGTATTCGATGCCGGCATAGATGTCCTCCGTGTTCTCGCGGAAGATCACCATGTTCACGTCCTGGGGAGCCTTCACCGGGGAGGGTACGCCGTGGAACCAGCGCACCGGCCGCACGCAGGCGTACAGATCGAGCTTCTGCCGCAAGGCCACGTTGAGCGACCGGAACCCTCCCCCCACCGGCGTGGTCAGCGGGCCCTTGATGGCCACCAGGTTGCGGGCGATGGCGGCCAGCGTCTCGTCGGGTAGCCAACTGTTGAGCCGGTCCTTGGCCTTCTCCCCCGCGAGCACTTCCAGCCAGGCGATCCGGCGGCGGCTGCCGTATACCCGCTCCACGGCAGCGTCGAACACCCGCCGGGAAGCCCGCCAGATGTCGGGACCGGTGCCGTCACCCTCGATGAACGGAATGACCGGCTTGGCGGGTACCCGCAGCCGTCCTTCCTTCATGGTGATCGGCTCGCCGTCGGCGGGAGCCTGCGGAGTGGCGGAGGCGGGTGCGGTGGCGGACATGGCTCGGATTCCTTCCAGGCAGCGTCATCCTGAGCGAGGCGAAGGAGACGTGAGCCCGCCAAGGGCTCCTTCGCTACGCTCAGGATGACACAAGAGATGATGCGACTCGGACGAGAATCGACGCCCAATCTGGCGGGGTCGGCGGGCCAGGGCAACCGGATGGCCCGCGGCGCCAGCGCGATCCACACGGCGCACGAGCGCTGGATCAGCGGTTTCGAGGAGATCACCCGTCGCGCCCGGGAGCGCTTCGAACGGCGGGACTGGCAGGGCGCTCAAGCCGACGCGACCGCGCGGCTCGCCCTCTACCGCATTCATCTCGACGGCGCGGTCGCCGACGTGCGCGACATTCTGGAGGATGCCGTTCTGGAGCGCACGCTCTGGGCCCAGGTGAAGTCGCGCCATTTCGAGGGGCTGGCCGGACGCTCCGACGCGGAGGTGGCGCAGACCTTCTTCAACTCGGTGACCCGCCGGATCTTCAGCACGGTCGGCGCGGACCCCGCCATCGAGTATCTCGACCCCTCGACACCGGCGAGTGCGGCCACCGACCCCGATCTGGTCGAGCGCTACGTGTGCCATGCGGTGGACGCAGCGGTCGCGAGGGCCATGCTCCAGGCCTACCCCTGGTCGGTGCCCTACGCGCAGTTGGAGCGGGACGCGGAGCAGGTGGCGGCCCTGGTCCGCGACCGGCTCGCCGAAGGCCGCGCCACGGGACCGGTCACGTTCGACATGCTCCGCCCGGTGTTTTTCCGGAACAAGGGGGCCTATCTGGTCGGTCGGGTCCGCCAGGGCGACCTGACGCTTCCGATCGTGCTGCCGCTGATTCATGCCGAGCGCGGCATCGTGGTGGACGCGGTGCTCATGTCGGAGAACGAGGCCAGCGTAGTCTTCGGCTTCAGTTGGTCGTACTTCCGGGTGGCCGCGCCGCGGCCCCGCGCGATGGTGGAATTCCTCAGCTCGATCATGCCGCTCAAGCGGCTGGACGAGCTCTACACCGCCATCGGCTTCAACAAGCACGGCAAGACCGAGCTGTATCGGAGTCTCATGCAGGATCTGGAGCGGCCCGAGGCCCGGTTCGACTTCGCGGAGGGCGAGGAGGGCATGGTGATGGCCGTCTTCACCCTCCCGTCCTTCAACGTGGTGTTCAAGATCATCAAGGACAGCTTCGGCGCCCCCAAGAACACCACCCGTCAGGCGGTGATGGACAAGTATCACTTCGTGTTCGTCCGCGACCGCGTGGGGCGGCTGGCCGACGCCCAGGAGTTCGAGCACCTGGAGTTTCCCCGCCGCTGCTTTCCCGACGCGCTGCTGGATTACCTGCTCTCGGTGGCGGGCGCCACCGTGCGGGTGGAGGGCGAGCGGGTGATCATCCGCCAGCTCTACACCGAGCGCCGGGTCACGCCGCTCAACCTCTTCCTGCGCGACGCGGACGAGACCGCGGCCTCGGAGGCGGTGCTCGACTACGGCAACGCGATCAAGGACCTGGCGGCCGCCGACATTTTTACCGGGGACATGCTGCTGAAAAACTTCGGGGTGACCCGGCACGGCCGGGTGATCTGCTACGACTACGACGAGCTGTGCCTCCTCTCGGAGTGCCGCTTCCGCCGGCTGCCGCAGCCTTCCTCCATCGAGGAGGAGTTCGCGGCTGAGGCCTGGTTTCATGTCGGCGAGATGGACGTGTTTCCCGAGGAGTTCCGCGCCTTCCTGGTCCCGCCCGGCCCGGCCCGCGACGCCTTTCTGGCCGCGCACGGCGACCTGCTCGACGTGGAGCTGTGGCAGGGAGTGCAACGCCGGCTGTCCGCCGGCGAGGTGGTCGACGTCTTCCCCTACCGCCGCTCGGCGCGGCTCAGGCGCGACCGCGACCGGTGACGCGCCGGAGGAATCGCTCCGCCAACTGCTCCAGCCGCTCATGGCCGACCTCGCGGGCTTCCTCCAGGAGCTGCTCCACTTCGGCGCGCAGGGCCGGATCGCCCCAGTAGTAGCCGGTAGCGGCTTCGGCCCCTGGCGTGTCGCCCTGGTCCGCGCCGCGCAGCAGCGCCCGGGCCGCGGCGATCGGATAGCCGGGGTCCTCGCGCGGCGGGAGAGGATACCGCTCCGGCGCCGCGCCGGCATCCTCGTTGACGAAGGCCCGGGACATGGTGGGGAGTATAGCGGGTGTTCGGGCGTGCAGGCGGGGTTACTTGGTGTTGGGTAAGGGGGTGAACTGATTCAGTCGCCCATGCCAACCCCCCGCGACACTCAGCGACGCAACAGCGTGATCGCCTCCCGGGAAAGGTCCACCATTTCCCGCGCCCCTGCCCCGTCGTCATTCGTCGTGTTGAAGACCAGCACGATCCCACTCCCCGCCACCGGGTCGAAATACACGTACGAACGGTATCCCGCTTGATCCCCGGTGTGCCCCACGATCCGTCGCCCGTCCGCCTCCAGCGAGAAGAACCCGAGCCCGACCGACGCCAGCTCGGGAAGCGCGGTGCCAGTCTTCACCACCGGGATCCACATCTCCTCGAGCGTGCGGCGAGAGAGCACGCCGGCGTGCCGGGCCCGGGACGCGGAATCGGCAGGGAAGCCGGTAAGAAACCCGAGATATCTGGCTACGTCCTCCACCGGCGCGTTCCAGCCGCCGTTGGGAATCGTGATCCCCGGATCGAAGTCCGCGCCCCCATCGGTCAGCGAGTCGCCCTGCCGCCGGTAGCCGTGCGAGCGATCGGCGGCGAGGTGGTACGGCGTGGCGCCCACGTAGCTCCGGCTCATGCCGAGCGGGGCCCACAGGTTTTTCTGGACGTACACCGCCCAAGGATCGCCGGTGAGCCGCTCGATCGCCCGCGCGAGGTAGAGGTAGCCGGGATTGGAGTACCCGAAGCGCGAGCCAGGGCGAAAGTGGAGTCGCTGGTACGGCATCATCGCCACCAGCTGGGCCCACGTCGTGGGCTCGAACGGCTCCCACGATTCACCTCGCGACCAGGGCCAGGTCGGAGTCTGCAGACCGGACGAGTGGGAGAGCAGCATCGCGACCGTGATGCTGTCCACCGCGCCGCCGGGATCGTGGACCTCCCGCAGCTCGGGGACCCAGCGGGTGATCCGGTCGTCGAGCGTCAGCCGGCCGCGATCCCGAAGCTGGAGAACGGCCACCGCCGTCAGCGTCTTGGTGACCGAGGCCCAATGGTAGATGGTCCGGTCGCCCACCCGTCGCTTCGTCGCCCGGTCGGCGAATCCGAAGTGATGCCGCGCCACGACCTCACCCTTCCGCACCAGCAGGGCGCTGCCGCCCACCACCCCCGCGGCTTCGACGAAGGCGTCGAACCGCCGGGCCAGATCGGCCCAGCCGCGCTGCGCCTCCGCGCGCGGTGCGACCGCGGCGAGGAGAAGAGCCAGCATCGGGAGAGTGGTGCGAACGGCGGGGCCCATCACGGGCGGAGGGGGCTCCCAGCCGGACCGTGGCTGGGAGCCGGCCGGGTCAGCGAGAGTAGTACTCGACGACCAGCGAGATCTCACAGATGACGGGAATCTGCTCGCGCTCGGGTATCTCGTTCACCCGGACGCTCCGCTTGTCCCGGTCGAGCGAGAGATGCGGGGCGGGACGGGCGTTCTCCAGCGGGCCGAGGAATGTTGCGAGGTCCCGGCTCTTCGGCGTCAGCGCCACGACGTCGCCCGGCTGAAGCCGATGCGACGGGATGGTGCTTCGCTTACCGTTCACTGTGAAGTGGCCGTGGGAGACCGCCTGGCGCGCCGCGAAGATGGTGCGGGCGAATCCGGCCCGGAGCACCACCGCGTCGAGCCGCATCTCCAGCAGCTGCAGCAGGGCGACGCCGGTGTGGCCCTCCTTCTGGGTGGCCTCGGCGAAGGTGTTCCGCAACTGGCGCTCACCCACGTTGTACTGGGCCCGAAGCCGCTGCTTCTCCACCAGCTGCTTCTTGTACTCGCTCACCTTGCGCCTCGGCGTCGCGCCGTGCTGGCCGGGCGGCTCGGGGCGACGCTCCATGAGACGGGTCGCCTTGGGGGTTAAGGGGATCCCGAGCTGGCGGGCGATCCTGACTTTGGGTCCACGCAGATTCACGGCTGGTCTCGACGCACGAATGATGAAAGCTGTTCTCAACTGCGAAAGTACCGAGACACCAAATATCCCGCCCGGAGGGGCTTGGGTCAAGTCCAGCACGATGTCTTCCGCACGGTCCCTGGATGTCTTCCGCCACGGTCCCGGCCGTGGCCTTCTCTCAGCCAAGAGGTTTCGTATGACCGTACTCGCGCTCCGGCTCGGTTTGATCGCCGCCGCCATCGCCGCGTCGGGGGGCACCGTCGCCTGCGGTCGCTCCGACCGCTCCCCGGACGCCGGTGGTGCGGCGGACTCGGGGTCGTCGGTGGCCTCCGCCACCATTGAAGCAGCGGTCACCCTGCCGAAGGGGTTCCAGGCGACCGTGTTCGCCGACTCCCTGGGGCAGGCTCGCCAGATCACCACCCGGCCCAATGGCGATGTATACCTCAACACCTGGCGCTCCCCGTACGACACCACCCGGCGGGTTCCGTCCGGCGGATTCCTGGTTGCGCTCCGTGATACCAACCGTGACGGCAAGGCCGATCAGATCCGGCGGTTCGGTGCCGAGACCGGGAGCGGAGGCACCGGCATCGCTGTCTTCAAAGATGCTCTGTATGTGGAGGCCGGACCCAACGTCCTGCGCTACCGGCTCGCCCCGGGCGAGCTGGTGCCGGGCTCGGCACCCGACACGATCGTGACCGGTCTCCTGGTCGAGGGTGGCCATGCCATGCATCCCTTCACCATCGACCCCGAAGGGAATCTCTTCATCAACAGTGGGTCGAGAACCAATGCTTGCCAACAGAAGGACCGCCAGCCCGGCTCGTCGGGCGAGCGGCCCTGTAAGGAGTTGGCGACCAGGGGAGGCATCTGGCGCTTCAGCGCCACTCGGACCGGGCAGCGGTTCGACCCCGCGGCGCGCCATGCCACCGGCATCCGCAACGCGGGCGGGCTGGCTATCAACCCGGCCGACGGCGCGCTGTACGCGACCCAGCACGGACGCGACCAGCTCGCCGAGAACTGGCCCAAGGTGTACGACTGGAAGCAAAGCGCCGAGTTGCCGGCCGAAGAGCTGCTGATGGTGGTCAAGGGCGGCGACTACGGTTGGCCGTACTGTTACTTCGACCCGGCAGGGGAGAAGCGGGTGCAGGCCCCCGAATACGGCGGGGACGGCACCAAGGTGGGCGAGTGCGCCGGCAAGCTGGGCCCCGCGGCCGTGTTTCCGGCGCACTGGGCGCCCAACGCGCTCGCCTTCTACTCCGGCAACGCATTCCCCGCATCGTACCGGGGCGGCGCCTTCATCGGCTTCCACGGCTCGTGGAACCGGGCGCCCGAGCCTCAGGGCGGGTACAACGTGGTCTTCCAGCCCTTTTCCGGCGGCAAGCCCTCCGGCGAGTACCAGGTCTTCGCCGATGGGTTTGCCGGCGCCAGCAAACAGCCGGGCACCGCCAAGCACCGGCCGTCGGGAGTCGCGGTGGGCTCGGACGGCGCGCTCTACGTGAGCGACGACAGCGGCGGCCGGGTCTGGCGAGTGGTGTACGGGGGCGGGTGAGCGTCCTCCCGAGCGCAGCGAGGGATCGAGTCGCTCATGCGAGTGAGCATCAAGACTCACACTCATGCGCGGGCCGATCCCTCGCGCCGCTCGGGATGACCGATTCGGTCCAGCGACTTTCGAAAAGTTGATGAATTACCACGCATCGCCAAGGAGCCCACGTTCATGCGCATCACCACACCCGCCGAAGTCGCCAAGCAGGCCGGGAACAAGTACCTCGGGGTGCTCGTGGCGGCCAAGTTCGCCCGCTATCTGAACG
>JACCRH010000062.1 GCA_013813675.1 Gemmatimonadales bacterium | reverse complement strand
GCGATCACCCGGCGCAGCTCGCACACGAAGTCGGCTGGCCGCTCGTCGGGGAGGAGCCGCACGTCGAGCTCCGCGCTGGCCTCGGACGGAATCACGTTGGTCTTGTCCGACCCGCTGAGCACGGTGATGCTGATCGTGTTCCGGAGAATCGCGTTGTAATAGAGGTTCGAGGTGAGGAACCGCACCGCGGCCGGGTTTCGCAGCGCCGCCGCGGGATCGGCGAACCACCGTCGCCTGCGGGGATCGGTCTCTCGGGTCGCCAGATCCTTGAAGTAGCGCTCGGCGGGAGGGGTCAGCTTGATCGGCGTCTGATAGGCCGCGATCCGCCCGAGGGCGCGCGCGATGCGGGCGGCGGCGTTGTCCGGGCGCGGGAGTGAGCCATGCCCCGGGGAGCCGCGCGCGGTGATCCGGAGCCAGTAGGGCACCTTCTCCGTCACCCCGATGCCGTAGTATTCGGTCCGCCCCTCGGGTCCCAGCCGGTTATGCCCGCCCTCGTTCAGCAGGAACTCGGCATCGCGGAGCAGTGCCTTCTTCTCCCGGGCGAACCACTCGGCGCCCGACGAGCCGGTCTCCTCGTCGGCGTTGGCTACCAGGATGATGTCTCGCGAGAGCGGAACGCCCCGGCGCTTGAGGGCGATCATGGTCATCAGCTCGGCGATGCCGGTTCCCTTCATGTCGAGCGCTCCCCGCCCCCACACCGCCCCGCTTCGTGTCTCCCCCGACCAGGGCCCTACCTGCCACGCCGAGTCGGTGGCGGGGACCACGTCGATGTGGCTCAAGAGGACGATCGGCCGCTTCGAGCCGGTGCCGGGGAGCCGGGCGTAGAGGTTTCCCCGGCCGGGCGACGACTCGTAAATCTGGGCCGCAATCCCCTCCCGCGCGAGCACCTGTTTCAGCCACTTCGCGCCGGCGGTCTCGTTGCCCGGGGGATTGATCGTACGGATGCGGATGTACTCGCCCAGCCGCTCGGCGGCCTCGAACCCCAGGGCGTCGAAGTCGGGGTGTGAAGTCTGCTGGGCCGCACCGACGGCAGCACTCATGGAAAGGGCCAGGACCAACCCTGTCATCCCGAGAGAGCGCAGCGACCGAGGGATCTTCCCCGCCGATCCCGAGCATCGCCGGCAAGATCCTTCGCGTCGCTCAGGATGACAACCGCAGCGGCTCACTCCGTCTCCTTCGCCCAGAAGAAAAACAGCACGCCGATGGCCAGGAACATCCACAGGTTCCCCGGCACCCACATCAGGAGGCCGCCCAGCTGCTGGTCGTCGAGGGGGGTGAGTCCCCAGGTGCGCGGCGCGACGGCATACCATGGATAGAGCACATCGTCGGAGAGCGTGATCATGGCGGCGACGACCTGCATCGGGATCCCGGCCAGGAAAAGGTAGAGCATGGCCATTCCGTACGGCAGGCGGGGCAGCTCCGGCACCGGACTCAAGACCGGCCACCAGAAAATCGTCGCTGCCGCGATGAACATCAGGTGGGTGGCGATATGCACCTCGTGGCTCCGCATCATCAGCTCATAGAACGGGGCCAGGTGCCAGACCGCGATGGTCGCGGTGTACAGCACCGCCGCGACCACCGGCTTGGTGAGAATTCTCGCCGCGCTCCGGACCACCGGCCGGCCGACCAACGGCTGGATCAGCCAGCCCGGGGTCCCCGCGAGCAGCAGCGGCGGCAGCAGCAGGGTGAGCAACAGGTGCTGCACCATGTGGGCGGAGAAAAGGTAGTAGTCGCTCAGGTCGTGCATCGGCCCGTTGAGCGCGAGCAGGAGCACCAGCAGCCCGCCGCAGAACGAGGCCACGCGCCACGCCGGCGGGGGCGCCAGCCCCAGCCGGCGGCGCAGCGGTCCGATCCCCCAAAAGTACAAGGCACCGAGGAGCCCGGTGCCTATGAGGACGCTGGGGTGCAGCGACCACTCCCATTGGTACGGTCCGGTGGGCCGCGACCGCTCGTCGAGCAGCAGGGCAAGCGGCAGCGGCGGCATCACCCCGATCGCGCGAAGGCCCAGTGGTACGCCTGGAGGGCGATGAGAGCCAGAATCACGATGGCGGCGATGAGGAGCGGAAAGACGAACACCCCGCTGAAGAGCTTGCTGTCGTTCTTGAGGTGCATGTAGTACATCCCCACCAGGGCGAACTTCACCGCCGAGAGCAGCAGCAGGAGCGGGATGAAGAACGGCTCGATCTGATGGCCGAGCGGGCCGGCGCGCTCGCCGAAGGTGAACTCGTAGAGCCCCACCTCGAGCGCGGTGAGGACGAACAGCACCAGCCCGATCTTGGCGTAGGTCCCCGGGGTGGGGTGATCGTGGGCGGGCTCCTGGGCGGGCGCGTGGGCGGTCATCGGCCGGTCCTCACCTGATCAGGTAGACGACGGGGAAGATCACGATCCAGACCACGTCCACGAAGTGCCAGTAGAGCGCCGCCATCTCCAGGTTGAGCGACCGCTCGGGTGGCAGCTTCCGCCGCAGCGCGAGGTAGAACATCGTGGCCAGCCAGATCACCCCGATCGTCACGTGGGTTCCGTGGAACCCGGTGAGCACGAAGAAGCTGGCCCCGAACATGTTGCGCTGGAGCGTCAGGCCCTTGTGCACGAAGTGAGTGAACTCGTACACCTGCATACCGACGAAGAAGATGCCGCAGAGCAGCGTGGCGCCGAGCCAGCCCAGCAGCATCCGGCGGTTGCCCTTTTGCGCGCCGTAGAGCGCCAGCACCACGAACAGCGAGCTGAAGAGCAGCAGCGCGGTGCCGACCGTCACCAGCGGAATCTCGATGATCGGCTCCATGACCTTGCCGGTGACGGGGTCGGTCCACGCCTCGTGGGCGAACGGACCGACCAGGCTGCGTCCCTTGTTCACCAGGTAGTTGGAGATCAAGGTGGCGAAAAACATGCATTCGGACCCGATGAAGGTCCAAATCGCCAGCTTGCGACTGTCGAGCCCGGTGAAGGTGTCGAGGGCGGGTGCGTGATCCGACAACTCAGTGGCCTCCGTGTGACGGCGTGCGGAACTCCGAGTACCCCTTCTCGAACAGCCAGTTGTAGAGCCCGAAGAACAGCAGCGCCACCGCCACGATGATGCCCCATGGGCCCCAGCGGGGCGACATCATGATCGCCGCGAAGATCGCGGCCACCCCGAACGCCGTGATCAGCGGCCAGTAGGACGGATTCGGCAGGTGGATGCCGGCGCCGGACCCGGCCCGCGGCTCGGGCAGTGCCCCCCGCTGTTCCCGCTTCAGCTCCCACACCGGATCCCGGCCGTGCACCGTCGGCAGGGTGTCGAAATTCCACTCCGGCGGTGGAGACGGTATTGCCCACTCCAGCGTGGCGCCGTTCCAGGGGTCCGCGGACGCGTTCCGGGGCCGGCGGGAGGTCCTGAACACGTTGACCAGAAACACCAGGAAGGCGATGCCCAGGACGAACGAGCCCGCGGTCTCGATCTGGTTCAGGGTCTCGAAGCCGAGCTCTGCGGGATAGGTGTAGGTTCGCCGGGGCATCCCGTTGAGCCCGACGAAATGCATCGGAAAGAACGTCAGGTTGAACCCGATCAGCATCAGCCAGAAGTGGATCTTGCCCAACTTCTCATCGAGCTGGTAACCGAACACCTTGGGCCACCAGAAGTACATGCCCGAGAAGAAGCCGAGCAG
>JACCRH010000053.1 GCA_013813675.1 Gemmatimonadales bacterium | reverse complement strand
TGGCAAGTAACGTGGAGGTGCAGCGCTCTTCGGTGTCCCGGCTCACGCTAGCGCTTGAAAAGCCTTCCGAGCAGGCCGGGTGAATGGGCGGCCTCGAAGGCCATGGCCATTTCGCTCATCGACAGGTAGCGCTCGCCCGGGTCCATGGCGAGCGCCCGGCTGATCACCGCCTCGACCTTGGGCGGGAAGTCGGGCTTTACCTCGCGCAGCTTGAGCGGGTGGCCGCGGAGGCGTGCGATCATCGTGTCCTGGGCCGACTTGCCGGGAAACGGCAGACGCCCGGTGAAGAGCTCGAACGCCAGGACGCCGAGCGCATAGACGTCGCTCCGGCCGTCGAGTGGCTTGCCCCGAATCTGCTCGGGACTCATGAATTCCGGGGTACCGAGCACGATCCCGGTCGCGGTCAACTTGGCGAGCTCCGCTCCCGCCCGCCGCTCCTTCGCCAGACCGAAATCCATGACCACGGCCTGGAACTCCGCCGGGCCGTCGGCCGGTTCGGCCGGCAGGGGAACCAGCATGATGTTCTCGGGCTTGAGGTCTCGGTGGATGACCCGGAGCTCGTGGGCGTGCTGCAGCCCGTGGCATATCTGGATCAGCAGCGGAACACCGTCGGCGGCGGAGAAAGGCCCCCGGCGGGCCTCGTGTTCGCTCAGCGGCTCGCCCTCGAGAAAGGGCATCACCAGGTAGATCAGCCGGTCGGGCGTCTCGCCCAGGCGAAGGATGGGGCAGACGTTGGGGTGGTCGAGCCGCATGGCGATGGTCGCCTCGCGGCGCAGCCGCTCCACCGACGCCGGGTCTCGCGAGAGCCGGGGGAGGAGGATCTTGAGCGCGACTACCCGCCCGGTCTCGATCTCGTCGGCGCGATAGACGTAGGACATCCCACCCTCGCCCAAGCGGTGTCCCACCCGGTAGCGGCGATCGAGGATCTGGCCGGAGAGCGTGGTGAGGGGGTCGTTCGGCAACGGGGCGGCTGGACTGCGCGGGATCGTGTCGGCGCCGCCGTCAGGCGGATCGGGGTATCGCTCGCGCGGTGAGGGCCGCTCCCCCGCCTCCTCCACCAGGAGGAAGCCATCCTTGACGCAATACCGTGCCGGCGCGGGGTAGGACTGGCTGCAGCGGGGACAGCGCCGCGCGGTCAATCCCTGAACCGGTTCCGGCCGTCGGTCTTGGCCCGGTACATGTGAGTGTCCGCCAGCCGAAGGAGGGATTCGCCGTCGGAGACCCGCTCGTCGGGAAAGGTGGCGATACCGATGCTGATCGTGACCCGGACCGGGTGGCCGGTCTCGCCGAAGTCGTGGGCTGCCACCCGGCGGAGGATGCGCTCGGCGAAGTTGCGCGACTCGGTGCTGGTGGTCTCCGGCAGCAGCACCACGAACTCCTCACCGCCGTAGCGGGCCACGATGTCCACCGACCGCTGCTCCCGCTTGAGCAGGGCGGCCAACTGCTTGAGCACCCGGTCGCCCACCAGGTGGCCGTAGGTGTCGTTGATCTGCTTGAAGTTGTCGATGTCCACCATCATGCCGGTGAGCATGGTGGCGTAGCGGGCCGCGCGATCCATCTCCTGTTCCAGCTTCTCCATCAGCGCCCGGCGGTTGAAGCAGTTGGTGAGTGGGTCGGTCTCGGCGAGGTGGCGCATCTGCTCCTGGCCCATGACCGCGTTCTCGAGGTCGTAAGCCTTCTCCAGCGCCGCGACCGCCGCGTTGATCACCTGCTCGGCGAACTGGACGTCCTGCTCGTTGAGCGGAGCATCGCCGGTCGTGGTGCGAAGGAAGAAGACCCCGGCCGGCTGCTGCCGAAGCGAGAAGCGGAGGGCGATCGCCGAGCGAGCCGGCACCGGCCGCCCCTCGGATTCCCAGATCGCTCGCATCCCCTGGAACAGCGGATCGGTCAGCACGTCTCGAACCAGGACTACCTCGCCGGTCGTCAGGGCGTGCTGGATCTCGGGGTAGCGGCGGAGATCCACCGCCAGGTTGTGCAGCATCGGATTTTCGTACGCCGCGACCACCGTCCCGTGGTCATCGTCAGGGCCCGCGATGATGATCGAGCAGCGGGAGATGTTGAGACCCTGCGCCACCCGGCGCACCAGGATCTGGAAGATCTCCTCCGGCTTGAGGGAGGCGGTCACCTCCTGGAGGATCTCCATCATCTCAGAGCGCGACCGCGCCTCCGCCCGGGCCTGGTTCAGCTCCCGGCCGACCCGCAGGTGGGCCTTGACCCGGGCCAGCAGCTCGCGCACCCGGAACGGCTTGGGAATGAAATCCGCGGCGCCCAGACCCAGCGACCGGACCGTGGCCTCCTCGGGCGGCATCGAGGAGATCATGAGGACCGGCAGGTCCTTGAAGCGGGGATCGGACTTGACCCGCTGAAGCAGCTGCAGCCCGTCTACCTTGGGCATCATGATGTCGAGCAGGAGCAGGTCGAACTGCTCGGCGCTCAGATGATCGAAGAGATGCTCGCCCCCTGGCACGGTGAGTACCTCGTAGCCGTTCTCCTTGAGGATCCAGGACAGCGTCCGGGAGAGTGCCTGGTCGTCGTCGGCGACAAGGATCTTGGGAGCGATGGTCATTCGGCCAGTCGGTGAAAGAGATCGGGATCCACGTTGCCGCCACTCACCACCGCCACGGTGGGCCCCCCGAGACGCACCCGCCCGGCCAGGATCGCCGCGGTAGTGACCGCGCCCGAGGGCTCGACCCGGAGTCCGGCCTGCCGGTGGAGAAATCGCACGGCTTCGCCGATCTCGGCCTCGGTCACTTGCACCACTTCCCGAACCATCCTCCGGAGGATGGGGAAAGTAAAGCTGCCGATCGAGCGGGTGAGGAGTCCATCGGCCATGCTCTCGGCTCGCTCCAGCGTCCGCGGCTCACCCGCGGCCAGCGCCGCGCTGAGCTTGGCCGCGCCGGCCGGCTCGACCGCGACCAGCCTGACCGAGGGCTTGATCCCGGCCAGGGCGACCGAAATTCCAGCCAGAAGCCCACCGCCGCTCACCGGGACGAGCACGGTGTCCACTTCGGGCTGCTGCTCCAGGATCTCGAGCCCGACGGTGCCCTGCCCGGCCACCACGTCGGGATGGTCGAAGGGCGGGATCATCGTCAGGCCCTCCTCCCACGCGATCTCCTCGGCGCGCTGCTGTTGCTCCAGCGAGCGGACCGCTCCGGCGAAGATCACCTCCCCCCCGTGGCGGCGCACGCCGTCCACTTTCACCAGGGGCGTCGAGGCCGGCATCACCACCACCGCCCGGAGGCCGAAGGCCCGGGCGGCGAACGCCACCGCCTGGCCGTGGTTGCCGCTCGACTGGGTGACCACTCCGGCGGCGGCGCCGGCGCCCGCCACCCGGGCGACGGCGTTGTAGGCGCCCCGGATCTTGAAGGCGCCGACGGGTTGCAGCTGCTCGCATTTGAGCGCCACCGGGACACCCGCCTGATCGGCCAGCGCCGGCAGGTTCATCAGCGGCGTCCGCACGGCGATGCCCTCGAGGAGGCGGGCCGCGGCCCGCACGTCTTCGAGGGTGACGGCGGCGGCCGGGTCGGCGGCGAGCGGCATGGCCTGGGGCGCTACTCTTCCGCGGCGCTCGGCGCCACGGCATCCCCCCCGGCGACTTCCTCCGCGCCACCCTCGTCCTCCTTCACCACCCGGGCCACGTCCACCACGGCATCGCCGGCGTCGAGATTCATCACCTTGACCCCCTGCGTATTGCGCCCGATGACCCGGATGCCGTCCACCGGGAGCCGGATGATCACCCCCTGCCGAGTGATCATCATCAGCTCGTCGTCGGGAATGACTTCCTTCAGGGCGACGATGGGGCCGGTCTTGTCGGTCTTCTTGAGGGTGATGATCCCCTTGCCTCCACGCCTCTGGACCCGGTAGTCGGTCAGCTCGGAGCGCTTCCCGAAGCCCTTCTCGCTCACCACCAGCAGGGTGGCGTCGCGCCGGACCACGACCATGCCGATGACCTCGTCGCCCTTCTCGAGCTCGATGCCCTTCACCCCGGTGGTGGCCCGGCCCATCTCGCGCACGTCGCCGTGGTGGAACCGGATGCTCATGCCGTCCCGTGTGGCGAGCACGATGTCGCTGTTCTGGTCGCAGACCTGCACGTCGATCAGCTCGTCGCCCTCGTCGATGTTGATGGCGCAGATGCCGTTGGTCCTCACGTTGCTGTACGCCGAGAGCAGCGTTTTCTTCACCGTGCCCTGGCGGGTGGCGAAGATGAGGCACTTGTCGTCGCCGAATTCCCGCACCGGCACCAGCGCCGCCACCTGTTCCGTCGGCTTGATCGCGATGCAGTTGACCACCGGCTTGCCCCGCGCCGCGCGGCCCGCCTGGGGAACTTCGTGCACCTTGAGCCAGTAGAGCTGGCCGGTGTTGGTGAAGAAGAGCAGGTAGTCGTGGGTGCTGGCGATGAAGAGGTGCTCCACCCAGTCGTCGGCCTTGAGGTCGGCGCCGTTAAGGCCTCGCCCGCCGCGGCGCTGCCGCTTGTAGGTGGTGACCGGAATGCGCTTGATGTAGCCGGTGTGGGAGATGGTGATGACCATGTCCTCTTCGGCGATCAGGTCCTCGACCGTGAACTCGCCCTGGTCGGCCACGATCTCGGTGCGGCGGTCGTCGCCGAACTGCTCCACCACCTCGGCCATCTCCTGCTTGAGGATGCTCATCCGCTTAGGCCTGGAGGCCAGGATCGCCCTGAGGTCTTTGATCGTGGCGCGGACCTCCTTGAGCTCGGCCTCCAGCTTGTCGATCTCCAGACCGGTCAGCTTGGCCAGCCGCATGTTGAGGATCGCGTCGCTCTGCTTCTCGCTCAGGCCGAACCGCTTGCGGAGCCGGGCATCGGCCTGGGGGGTGTCCTCCGAGCCCCGGATGATCTTGATGACCTCGTCGATGTGGTCGACGGCGATCTTGAGCCCCTCGAGGATGTGCTCCCGCGCCTGGGCCGCGTCGAGGTCGAACTGAGTGCGCCGGACGATGATCTCGTGCCGGTGCTCGATGTAGCGCTCGAGGACCTGCTTCAGGTTCATGATCTTCGGCGCGCCCTTGTCGAGGGCGAGCATGATGACGCCGAAGGTGGATTGCATCGAGGTGTGCTTGTAGAGCTGGTTCAGCACCACGTTGGGGAT
>JACCRH010000050.1 GCA_013813675.1 Gemmatimonadales bacterium | reverse complement strand
TATTTAGCACAGCCCATCAAGAATGGTCGCGCCCTTGTCGCAGTCAGAGCCGCCAACCCGGCAGCGCACGATACTGGTCGTGGACGACGAAGACATCGTCAGGGGCCTGGTTGCCCGTGCACTGGGGGACGGTGGATATCGGGTGCTTCAAGCGAGTCACGGGGCGGCCGCCGTCGGGCTTCTGGAGCTTCAGGCCCAGGCGGTAAACCTGGTGATCTGCGACCTCGTGATGCCGGTCCTGGGCGGCCGCGAGGTGTCGGACTGGATGAAGGATCACTGCCCCGACCTCCCGCTGCTCTTCATCTCAGGCTTCCCCAGACCCTACCTCGAAGCGCACCGTCTGTACGACCCGACGGTGCCGATGCTTCGCAAGCCGTTCCTTCCCTCCCGGCTGCTCGAGACCGTGGAAGAGCTGGTTGCCGATGACCCGCCGCCCGTGCGTCGTCGGGCCGAAGGCGTCTGACCGGCTCAGATCTCCCAGTTCGACATCACGATCCCCCGGCTCGGCGCGCGCTGCTCGAAGCCCTCGAGCGTCATCCGCAGGTCGGTCCAGTGAACCCGATATCCCCGAGTCACCAACCGGAGGTAGGTCGAGGCGAACTCGGTCTGGCAACGCACGGCGATCCGGCCGACCCGTTCCCCGGCCGCCACGGCCGGCAAGGCGTCGAGCAGCCGATCGAAAGCGGCCGGATCGCGCGCGACCAGCTTCAGCACCCGCAGCTCGTCCTTCGGGCGGCCGGCGGCAAGCGGCGTCGAATGCCACAGGGCGAAGGCGGCCAGCTCGCCGTCCTCCCGGATCAAAGTCGTATCGCCGATGGCCAGCTCCCGGGTCAGCGCGATCTCGCGGGTGAAGTCCACTCCCGGCAGCAGCGCGCCGGCGAGGCTCCGGCACTCCGCGAGGTCCAGATCCAGGGCCTCGCCGCCCGGTGGGCGGTGCTCCCCCTCGACGGGGGCCCGGCGCGGTACGTCGCGCACCAGGGTGACCGTCAGGTGACCGGGCACCAATCCGATCCTGCTATAGAACCCGATGTTGTCCACCGTGCGCGGCATGGTCTCCAGCCCGATGGTGGTCGCGCCCTGGGCCCGCAGCCACTCGATGCCGGTTCGCACCATCAGCGAGCCCAATCCCTCGCCCTGGCGATCGGGCCGGACCGCCAAGGGCCCCATCCACCCCTCCGTGCCGGAGCGGTGGACCATGTTGAACGCCACCATGTGACCGTCGGCGTCGCGCCAGACCATGGCGCCGTCACCGGCGTCGTCGATCGCGTAGCGCCAGATCAGAGGGTTGAGCTGAGGCACCCGGACCCCGACCAACCCGTCGCGGCTGTACCGGTCGGTGAACGCTTCGGCGAAAACCCGGTTGAGCGGATCGATGTCCCGGTGTCCCGGGCGGTCCGGCCCGCGCACGCTTCGGTCAGGCCGCCACATCGTGGCCCGCCACAGGCTCATCGTGTGCGGTCGCGACCCCGCTCGCGACGTCCAGTCCGACCCGAATCACCCGGTCGAATCCGTCCCGCACCGAGTCGATGTGGGTGATAAGGATGACCTGGGGGAAGCGATCCGCCAGGCTCCGGAGCAGATCCACCACGGCGGCACGCCGGTCTTCATCGAGCGAGCCGAAGATCTCGTCCAGGACCAGCAGCGAGAGCGGCTGACCGGCGCGCTCCGCGATCATCTGGCTGATCGCCAGGCGAAGCGCCAGGTTGGCGACATCCTCCTCGCCGCCGGAGATGACCGCCTTGGGGTCGCCGTCGTCGAGCAGGATAGTGCCGTAGTCCTCGTTCAGCTCCAGCTCGGTGTAGCGCCCGTGGGTGAGGTCGCGGAGGAAGGATGAGGCGAGGTCGGAGAGATCGGGCCGCAGCGCGGCGTTGAGCTCACCCCTGAGATCGGAGAGCGCCCGGTCGAGCTCCTGGTGAAGACCGAGATCCAGGGCGGTCGCGGTAGAATCCCGCTCCCGCACCTTCCACTCCTGGCGACGGCGCTCGGCGGCATGCACCGCTTCCGCGGCGGCGGCGCTCTCCCCCCTGGCTCGGGCCAGCGCCACTTCGGCCTCGCGCCGCTCCCGCTCCGCCGCGGTTGCCGCGGCCTGGGCCGCCTGGTGCCCCGCCTCGCTGTAACCCAGCTCCGCATGACGGCTCCGCAGCACCACGACCTGCGCCTCGGCCGCCGTCTTGTCCCTTCGCGCAACACTCAGTTCCTCCCGGAGCGCGGCCGCCCGGTCGCCGACGACCCGGAGCCGCTCCGCCTCGAGCGCCAGCGGTTCCAGCTCGTGGATCCCGACGGTCACCTGGCGATGGCGACCTTCATCGTAAGCCACCGGCGCCACACCGATCGCCGCGTCCAGCTCCGCGACCCGGGCGAGGAGGCGCTTCCGTTCCTCGCCCAGCGGGGCGGCGTCCTGCGCCTGTGCCTCCAGCCGGCCGAGCTCCGAGGTGGCGTCGGAGAGTTCGCGCTCCAGCCGCAGGCGGAGCCGGTCCAATTCGTCGAGCTCCGGAGGCTCGTTCTGAAGCTGGTCGATGCGCTGCTTGTAGAAGTTGCCGTTGGTGACGACCTCCTCCATCTGACGGTCGAGCAGGCCGAGCACGTTCTCGTACTCGGTCCCGAGGGGACGGGTGCAGGTGGGGCAGTCGCCCTCTGGACCGGCCTTCTCCAGCCGCTGGCGCTGGTTGCGCAGCTCCTGATAATGATCCACCAGCCCTTGGCGCTTGGTGCGAGCGTCCTGCGCGTCTCGTACCCACGCCGTCCGGGCGCCTTCCGCCTCGAGGGTCACCACCGTCAGTGAGACCCGCAGCTCGTTGGTCCGAAGCCGGGCCGTCTCGACGCTGGCGCCGGCCGGGAGGCGCCCGATCCGTTCCTCGACCGAGGCGAGGTGATTGCGGACATCGGCGAGTTGCGCGGCGAGTCCCTGCCGGCGCGCGTGCGCTTCGGCCAGGCGGTCGAGCGTCTCGCACTCGGCACGCAACAGGGGCAGCCCGGTGAGGCGCCGGCTCACCTCCGCGAGTCTCCCCCCCGACGCCTCGGCCTCGGCCGCCTGCTGCTCCAGCCGCCCGACCCGCTGGCCCGCCGATGCCGTCTCGTGCTCGGCGACGCGCGTCTCCGCCTCCAGGGCGACCGCCGTATCGCGGAGCTGCTGAAGCC
>JACCRH010000041.1 GCA_013813675.1 Gemmatimonadales bacterium | reverse complement strand
AGCCCCTCGAGGCCGGTAGGCTGGGCCTGCGCCTGCTTCTTGAATCCGCCCAGGATCGCCGGGGCCAGCGCGGCCGCCCCGCTCGCCGCCTGGTCTTCGCTGATTCCCAGCTCGCGAGCCATCGACTTCAGGCCGCCCATCTGCCGCAGAATGTCCGTGATTTGCATATGGCCGCTCCTTGGTTTAGGACCTCAGCGAAGATACCACAGTTTCACGCGCTCACACGTGGACCATCGCCCCGAAGCGCTCGAGCACGCCTTCGCGGACGCTTCGGAGAACGCCGGGTTCTGACCCGTGGCCAGTTTCCCGTCCACCACCGCGTAGCGGCCCAGTCCTCCGACCGTGGCGCCCGTCGGCTCCATGCGCGGGGGTTAGGCCCATACATGGCAAGAAGCCGAAGAGTCAAAGCTAGTCCTGCAGAACGAAAGTGACCTTTAGCAGAACCCGATATTCCGTGATCTTCCCCTTTTCAATCACGACCTTTTGACTCTTGATCCATGCCCCGCTGAGGTTTCGAAGAGTCTTATCGGCTCTGGCAATCCCCTTTTGAATGGCGTCCTCAAAGCTCTTGGGAGAAGCCGATTGAATTTCGGTGATCTTGGCAACGGACATGGGGAGCTCCAGGCCAGCATTGCTGGCGGCTAGGTGTGTTCGGGGCACAACTCTCTACTCAACTTACGCCAACGACGAGTAAACGAGCATCTGCGCGAGCCCGCCCTAGCGGCGGCTGAACCCGTGCTCGTGGCTGGCGCGTTCGCCCTCGTCGACTTTGCGAAGCTCCTCCCCGCGGCCGCGAAGTTGTTCCCCAAGCTGTCGCCCCTCCTCGGACTGACGCCGGTGCAACTCCGCGTCATCCCGGCGGCGCTCGGCCGCCTGCCGCGCCTGCTCCGCTTCGGTCATCGGACATGAGAATGGGCTCCTCAGGTGAGGGGGCGGGTTGCCAGCACCGGTCCACGGATTTCCGGTGCACCCCTGCCAGGAAGGATCTTTGATCCGGTGCGATGGCACCTTAAAGGATACTCTCGAGACATTTCCGCGACAGGTAACAGGTGAGAATGCTGCGCCGGCGTAGGCGGTCGGGCTCCGCTCACACGCCGGCACGTTGACCTCGGAGATTCGCGGCCGGCGCGACCAACGCTAGAGAGGTTCGGTAGGTGTACGCCTTGCTCTTGATCTTGAACCAGATCACCCCGGCCGCGTAGGGATCCGTCTTCCGCTTGGCGACCATACGGGCCGGCACATCGTCGTCGCCGACGAGGATCCCAGCATGGTCGCATGATCATGAAGGCCCTCCGGGCAGACGGGCACGCCGTGTTCCACGCAACAGGCCCCTGGACGGGCGCCAGATTTGGATCGATCTTGAGCGGGAGCCACTCTGCACCGCGCCCGTCGTCCGCAGGCCTGGTGAACTGACGCTTACAGCGAAGGAGATGACACCCATGTTGCACGATTGGCGGATTCTCTGGTGGGGCACGTCCTTTCTGGGGGCTGCCGCGCTGCTCGCATAGGTGTCCCACATCGACGGTTAGACGGCTCACAGCCCCTCCGAAGCCCTCCGCGCCAACCTGAATATGATCCCTGCTCTGTGCTTCCGGACTTCGGCGGCGATCCCATCACTGCTGATCTTGAAAAACTCCTTGACCGGCTCGCCCGCTTGGCCGGCGACCGTCCTGGCACTACCGTTGACACTGCTTGAGCCGGACCCGTCGTGGTTCTTGAGCGCCTGTAGCTCAACTGGATAGAGCACCGGCCTTCTAAGCCGGTGGTTGCAGGTTCGAGCCCTGCCAGGCGCGCTCCCGTCTCAGTCCCGTCGCTCGTCCCACCCGCCCGATCACACCGGTGGACACCGACCCCGATTACGGGAATATTCCCCCCATGCGCGACCTCACCGCCCCATCCGATCCCTCCGACAAATCGCGGGGAGTTGCCACCGCGCTCGCCGCGCTGCTCGGGCCCTTCGGTGCCCATCGCTTCTACGTCGGCAAGAACGGCAGCGGGGCCCTCATGGTCGCCACCCTCGGCGGGCTGGGTGTCTGGTGGCTCTACGATCTGATCGTCGTGGCCGCCGGCGACTTTCGTGACGCCGACGGCCGCCGGTTGAGCCGGTGGGACCCCGAGGCCGCCGACGTCCAGGGCACTGAGGCCCTGGCCCAGGACGTGGACGCGCTCCGCTCCGAGGTCGCCGAGCTCGCCGAGCGATTGGATTTCGCCGAGCGACTCCTGGCGCAGCCGCGCGACGCCTCCCCCTCCGACCTCCCCAGGCGATTCTGAATGAGCGCGACCGCACCCGACGCCGGTCGGCTCCTGCCCCGGCGAGAGGACCTGCGTGCCATGCTCGACCTCGCCACGCCGGTCGTCGTCATCCAGGTGGGGATGATGCTCATGGGCGTGGTCGACACCATCCTGGCGGGCCACCTTTCGGCAGTGGCACTGGCCGCGGTGGCGCTGGGCAATCTGTATTTCTTCGGACTGGGCGTCTTCGGCATGGGCACCCTGATGGTGCTGGATCCGGTCGTGGCCCAGGCGGTAGGAGCGCGCGATCATCCGGCCGTCGCCCGGGGAATCCAGCGGGGCGGGCTCGTTGCCCTCATGCTGACCGTCCCCGCGACCCTGCTGCTGCTCCTCGCCGAGCCGTTCATGGTGCTCGCCCGGCAGCCGAGCGACGTAGTGCCCTATGCGGCAGCCTACGCCGTCCACCTGGCACCCGGGGTGCTGCCGTTCTTCCTCTTCATCGTGCTCCGCCAGAGTCTCCAGTCGATGCACCTCACGATGCCGATTCTGGTCACCATCGTGGTGGCCAATCTGGTCAATGCCGCGCTCAACTGGATGCTCATCTTCGGCCATTTCGGCGCCCCGGCGCTCGGCGTGGTCGGCTCGGCCTGGGCCACCACCCTGAGCCGCTGGCTGCTTGCCCTGCTGCTGCTCGCCCTGACCTGGCGCAGGCTCAGGCCATACCTGATCCCGGCCCGGCCCGAGATCTGGCAGTGGGCTCCCCTCGGCCGCATGCTCCGCCTGGGGGTGCCGATCGGGTGTCAGTACACCCTCGAGTTCGGCGCTTTCGCGTTCGTGGCCCTGATGATGGGGTGGATGGGAATCCGGGAGATGGCGGGACACCAGGTGGCGATCAACCTCGCTTCCCTGACCTTCATGGTCCCGCTGGGCGTGGCCGACGCCGCGTCCATTCTCGTCGGCCTTGCCGTCGGGCGAGGAGACCTGCTGGGAACCCGGGGGGCCGCCCGAGCGGCCTTCCTCTGCGGCGTCGGCTTCATGAGCTGTACCGCAGTCGCCTTCCTCAGCCTTCCGGGTCCCCTGGCGCGACTCTACACCACGGATGGCTCGGTCATCGCGGTCGCGATGGGCCTCATCCCGCTGGCCGGAGTTTTCCAGGTGTTCGACGGCACCCAGGTGGTCGCCGGCGGCATCCTGCGGGGACTGGGCGAAACCAAAGTGGCGATGCTGGTCAACCTGGTGGGCTACTGGTGCATCGGCCTACCGGTGAGCTATCTGCTGGGATTCATGCTCGGCGTCGGTCCGGCCGGGCTCTGGTACGGGCTGGTGCTGGGACTCGCCGTGGCGGCGACGATCCTGCTGCTCCGGGTCCGAATGGCCTTGGCGAGAGAGCGGCGCCGGGTGCTCATCGACCATGTCCCGCTCGAGCCGGCCCTCGATTCCTGAGAGCGGCGATCATCCGAGTGAAAATTCGCCGGTTGGCGATCCGCCTCAGGCCACCGACCGCCGGAGATGTCGAGTCTCCAGCCGGACGGCGGCACAAGGCGGATCGCCCGGGCTCAGCGAACTCGCTCGCTCTCGACGCCCTCTTCCTCGGCGTCGGGATTGATCACAGTTTCCGCCAGCGCCGTGAGCCGCTGGTCGGTGATCTCCTCCTCGTCGAGGTTCTGGCCCAGCAGCTCGTGCACCTCCTCGTGGCCCAGCATCTCGGCGTAGGTGCAGACGCATCCGTACGCCGCAATCTCGTAGTGCTCCACCTTCTGGGCCGCGGCGATCAGGGCGGCATCCCGCACCGCCGGCTCGGCGTCCTGCTCCATCGTGGTCTTGCCCTCTTCGATCAGGCCCGCCATGCCCTCGCACTTCTTCCCCTTGGCCGGAAGCCCGAGCAGCTTGAAGACCTCCTCCAGCCGCCGCGCGTGGCCCTTGGTCTGGAGCCGGTGCTCCTCAAAGGCGGCCTTCAGGTCGGGGTTGGTTGCCGCTTTCGCCATCTTGGGGAGTGCCTTGAGGATCTGACCTTCGGCGTGATAGATGTCCTGCAGTTCGTGGACGAGAAGATCGTCCAGCGAGGAAAGTTTGGCCATGGTGATCTCCTTGCGCTACAGAGCCGTCGCCAGGACGAGCTCGGAATCGATTGGGTTGCGGCGACGCGGCCCAACGTACCGATGAGGCACCGGGAGCGACGTGCTCTGCATCACCAATTTCCGCGTGCCAAGCGCCCTTGGGCGCGGCGCGTGAGCGGCGGCGGCTGACCGGTGCAGACCACCCTCGCCGCGATTGCGGTCATCACCGTAGGCTACATCTTCGCTTACCTGATCTTCGACCGCCTGCGCGACCGCTTCGGGTACGTCGGCGGCGCCGAGTACGTGGTGATCGGGTTCCTGCTCGGCCCCCGGGTCACCGGCCTGTTGGATGCCGAGCAGGTGCAGGACCTCACGCCGATCGTCAGCCTGGCGCTGGGCTGGCTGGGAATGTTGCTGGGCACCTACTTCCGGCTGCCGACCATGGCGCTGATCGAAGGCGACCACATCCGCATCGCCTTTGCCGAGGCGGTGGCCACCTTCGCCATTGCCCTGGCGGCCCTGCTGGGATTGTTCCGGTTCTTGATCGACACGCCGTGGCGGGAGGCAGTCGTCCTGTCGGTCACGCTGGCCGCCGTCGCCACGCTCAGCTCGCCGGTCGCCGTCGACGCCGTGGTGGAGCGACTCCGGGTCCGCTCGCGGGTCCCGCCAGTGCTGCAGCTCGCCGCCCGGATCGACGCGCTGATCGCGGTCGTCGCCTTCGGGCTGGTGTTGGCCATCTTCCACCAGGGTGACGTGGCGCCCGGTGTCCGGCCGCCTACGGCGACCGAGTGGTCGGTCATCAACGTGGCGGTCGGGGTCGCGTCGGGAGTGCTGTTTCACCTCTTCCTCGGCCCCCGAGGCCATCTCGACGAAGGGCGCCTGTTCGTGGCCCTGGCGGGGGCGATCGTCGTCGCCAGTGGGGCGAGCTATTATCTCAACCTCTCGCCCATCTTCACCAACCTGGTCCTGGGCTTCATCCTGGTGAACAGCGGCAGCGCCCATCGCGACGTGACCCGCCTGCTGCTCTCGACGGAGCGGCCGGTCTACCTGGCGCTGCTGCTCTTCGCGGGCGCCGCCTGGAGTCCCGGGTCGGTGGACTTGCTGTTCATCGCGCCGCTGTTCGTGATGATCCGGGTCTTCGCCCGGTTTCTCGGCGGGGGGATGGCCGGCGGATACGTCGCCCCGCCGGAGTTGCGGGCCCCCGGCCTGGGACGGGGGCTCCTCGCGCTCGGCGGGATCGGGGTGGCTCTCGCGCTCAATTACGGCCAGGTCTATCCCGAGCTCCATCCCCGGCTCATCCTGACGGCGACCTTGCTCGCGGTCCTGCTGTTCGAGATCGTGGCCAGCCGGGAGGCCTCCGCCTTCATTCTCAGCCTGGGCGCGCCGCCGGAGGCCGCCGAGCCGGAGCCCGAGCCGGCGGCAGCGGCCGACGCCTGATGATCCGGCGACTCGTCGTCCTGTTCCTGCTGGTCGGCGGAGCCCTGCTGTTGGAACCGCTGCGGGTGCCGACCGAAGGCGTCATCGCCCCTCGGTCGCTCTTTCTATTCGGCATCCTGCTGCTGACCGCGGACACCTTCGGCGCGCTGGCCCATGATCTGGGCTTCCCCCGGCTGGTGGGCTACCTGGTCGCGGGGCTGGCGCTGGGCCCCTCGGTGCTCGACGTGGTGCCGCCGGGCGTGCTGCAGGATCTGTCCATGATGAAGCAGTTGGCCGTTGGGCTCATCGCTTTGCTGGCGGGCGCCGAGCTCCGGATAAAGGACCTGGTGGAGCGCTACCGCACCATCGCCTGGATCCTGGCGCTGCAGACCGCGGCGGTGCTGGTGGGACTCACCATCCTGGCGCTGGGGCTCCGGCCCTGGCTCCCCTTTCTTCAGGGACTCGAGGTCCCGGCGCTCCTCTTCGTGGCGTTTCTCTTCGCGGCGACCCTCACCGTCAATTCACCGATGGTGACGCTGGCGCTGTTGACCGAGACCAGGGCCGAAGGGCCGCTGGCCAAGACTACGCTGGGCGTCGTGCTGGTGGCCGACGTGCTGGTGATCCTCATTTTTACCATCGCCTTCAGCCTGGCGCAGGCGAGCCTTGGCGGCGCCACCGCGAGTGCTCCGGAAATCCTGCTCCGGCTGCTCCGCGAGGTGGTGGGCTCCATTCTGGCCGGCGCCCTGGTGGGGGGAGTTCTCACCCTCTACCTCCGGTTCGTCCGCCGGGAGCTGGTGGTCTTCGCGATCGTGGTGGTCTTTGCCACCGCCGCCGCGGCCCAGGCGCTCCACTTCGAGCTGCTCCTGAGCCTGCTGGTCGCCGGGTTCCTGGTGGAAAACGTGGCGCCGGTCCGGGCAGAACCGCTGGTCGAGATGCTCCACATGATGGCGGTGCCGGTCTTCGTGATCTTCTTCGCCATGGCGGGGGCCGATCTTCGGCTGCAGACGTTCGTGGTCCTCTGGCCGGTGGTGCTGGCGGGGGCCCTGGTGCGGGTGGGGCTGATCTATGCCGGGAGCACCGCGGGGGCGCGGTGGGGCAGGGCCGAACCGGTCGTGGCCCGATACGCCTGGACCGGGCTGGTGAGCCAGGCGGGGGTGGCCCTGGGACTGGCGACGATCGTGGCGGACCGGCTCCCCCGGCTGGGGTTGGCGATGCACACGGTGATCGTGGGCATCATCGCCTTCAATGAGTCGGTGGGGCCGGTGCTCTTCCGGACTGGCCTGGACCGGGCCGGCGAGATCCGGCTCCGCTGAGCGCCCGAGCCTTGACTGGCTGGTGACCGTCCGGTAGTTTTTTGGCCCGCTGCGAAACCGGGTCTGCTGGGTGGACTTGACTGCTGGTGGTGGGTGGGCGAAGACCGCGTTGATCTCCGTTTCTCCCTTGACATTTCCCAGCCGTTTCGGTAAATTATCGGGCTCTTGTAGCGCTGGCTTGGGCTAGGATCGGGAAGTGGTGAAACCGTCGGAATGCCTTATTCTGGTTCGGTTTATCTATTGACTCAGGCCCGGTTTGATGCTATAATGGTGGGCTCCGGTACTTTTGGAGCGCCGGAACTGAATACCGCTCTTTGACAAGTGATGTGAGCTAGAAGTGATGGAGTGCGGACCCTCTGACCTGGTCGGTCACAGAGGCCTTTCAGGTAGGGTTGAAACTCTGATCAAAACGTGATTCGGACGATTGGTACATCTAGTCGTTCGACCGAGCTGTTCAAACACTCATTGGAGAGTTTGATCCTGGCTCAGGACGAACGCTGGCGGCGTGCCTAACACATGCAAGTCGAACGGGACCAGGGGCAACTCTGGTTCAGTGGCG
>JACCRH010000014.1 GCA_013813675.1 Gemmatimonadales bacterium | reverse complement strand
AGCGGCTGAGTCAGTTCCCCGGAGTGCACGAGTTCGCCGGCCAGGACGAGCGCCGGCTCACTCTGCGGTTTGCCGGCGGCGCGAGCGCGCAGATCGTGGTGACGACGCCGGTGAACGTCGGCGCGGTACTGGTGCAGGCTACGGGCAGCGAGCAGCACCTGGCGGAGCTGTCGAGCCACGCGTCGGCCCGGGGATTCTCGCTCAGCGGCGCGGCGCTCTGGCGTGGCAGCGAGTTCGTCTCAACTCCAGACGAGGAGTCCCTGTACGGCGCGCTAGGCCTGCCGTTCATCGCGCCCGAGCTCCGCGAAGGGCAGGGGGAGGTGGAGGCGGGCGTGCGTGGCCAGCTCCCGCGCTTGCTGGAGCTGGGCGACCTCCGCGGTTTCCTCCATTGCCATACCAAATACTCCGACGGCTCCAATACGGTCGAGCAGTTGGCCGGGGCCTGCCGCGACGCCGGCTACCAGTACGTCGGCATCACCGACCACAGCCAGGCGGCGGCATACGCCGGCGGGCTCACCTCCGACGACCTGCTTCGTCAGGCGGACGAGATCGACGAGGTCAACAGCCGGCTGGAAGGCATCCGGGTGCTCAAAGGCGTGGAAGCCGACATCCTGGGCGATGGGCGAGTGGATTTCGAGGAGCACGTGCTGGCGCGCCTCGACTTCGTGATCGCCTCGATTCACAGCCGCTTCAACATGAGCGCGTCCGAGATGACCAACCGGATGCTCAATGCCATCGAGAATCCGCACCTCACGATCATCGGCCATCCCACCGGCCGTCTGCTGCTCTCGCGTGACCCCTACGGCCTCGACCTCGATGCCATCATCGAAAAGGCGGCGGCGCACGACGTCGCGCTGGAGATCAACGCCGACCCCCACCGGCTCGACCTCGACTGGCGGGTGCTCCGGCGGGTCCGGGCCGGCGGCGCCATGGTCTCCATCGGCGCCGATGCGCACAGCATCGCGGGCATCGGCCACGTGGAGTTCGGCGTCGGGATGGCCCGAAAGGGTTGGCTCGGGCCGGACGACATCCTCAATACCCTCTCAGCGGAGGGCTTCGCGGCCTACGCCAGGCGCCGGCGTTGAAGACGCGGAAACGAAACCTCACCAGGCGTGCCGGGCGTGAGTCGAAGGCTGCCAGAGCCGAGCGGGCGACGGCCATCTTCCGCCGCCTCCAGCGGGAATACCCTGACGCGCGTTGCGCGCTGGACCACGCCGATCCCTACCAGCTCCTGGTCGCCACGATCCTCTCCGCCCAGTGTACCGACGCACGGGTCAACCTGGTGACGCCGGCATTCTTCGCGAGGTATCCCTCGCCCGAAGACCTGGCGCGCGCCGAACCCGCGGCGCTGGAGGACATGATTCGATCCACCGGGTTCTTCCGCAACAAGACGCGCAGCCTGATCGGCATGGCGCGGGCGCTGGCCGGCGACCACCGGGGCGAGGTGCCGCGTACCATGGAGGAGCTCCGGGTTCTGCCTGGCGTCGGACGCAAGACCGCCAACGTGGTGCTGGGCAATGCGTACGGAATCAACGAAGGGGTAACGGTAGACACCCACGTCACCCGGCTCTCGCGGCTCCTCGGCCTCACCCGGCACGACGACCCGGTCAAGATCGAGCAGGACTTGATGCCCCTCTTTCCGAGGGAAGACTGGGCCCACCTCGCCCATCTCCTGATCTTTCACGGGCGGCGGGTATGCATCGCCCGGCGGCCGCGTTGTTCCGAGTGCGTCCTGGCCGACCTCTGTCCCTCGGCCGCCGTCTGAGCCGGATCGCCGTTTTCGTGCTGGCGTGTCTTGCACTGGTATTCGCCCTCGGGGTGGTCGCGGGTGTGGCGCCGAGCGTCGGGGCCCAGTCTCCCTGGGAGATGCGGCCGGGAGCGCACGCTCGACGGACCGGCACCTTCCAGCATCGGAGCCTCGACGAAAGCTCGGGCGTGGCCGCGAGCCGACGTCAGCCGGGGATTCTCTGGACTGTGAACGATTCCGGAAACGAGGCCTGGCTCTTCGCCACCGACAGCCTCGGCCGAGATCACGGCACGTTCATGGTGGTCGGGGCGGAGAACCGCGACTGGGAGGCCATCGCGCTGGGGCCCTGCGGAGGCCGGGAGTGCCTGTACCTGGCCGACACGGGCGACAATGATCGACGCCTCCGCACCGCCCGGATCTACCGCGTGCCCGAGCCATCGGTGGGGAG
>JACCRH010000012.1 GCA_013813675.1 Gemmatimonadales bacterium | reverse complement strand
CGGCATAAGCGAACGTCGCCGTCCCGTTGTTGTCCTTGAACACGTCGTACTGCGCCAGGTCGAGGCTGGCGCCCAGCTTGAAGACGTGCTGCCCGGCCGCCTGGAACCCGGAGTAGGTGAGGTCGTTACGGAAGCCGAGCCGCTTCTGGATGAAGTCCTGGGTGCTCTCGTAGCTGCCGATCCTGAATTCGTCGTTGCTGCCGTTGAACCGAAAGGCCCGCACCGGCAGGCCCGGGGTGTTGGGGACGAAGCCCCGGCGGAAGCGCGAATAATCCACCTTCGCTTCGTTGAGCCACGGCCCGGAGAAGTAGCTGTATTTCAGTTGCCCGACGAGCACCTTGTTGCCGAAGTCCTGCGCAAACTGGAAGGCTCGGCGGAGGTCGAAGTCCCGGAGTTCGCTCTCATGGCGGTTGCTGAGGCTCAGCTCCGCCGAGGAGTTCGGGGTGACGGCGTAGCTCAGCTTGCCGAAGAGGAGCGTCTCCCGGAACGGCGCCTGGAAGTTGCCGTTGAACCCGGTCAGGTTGACCGTATCGAGGGCCGGGAAAGCACCTGCGGGCGGGGGCGTGATGTTGACCCGGTTCGCGCGGTTCTGGTAGTTCCCCTCGTAGGCCCCGAAGAAGTGCAACCGGTCCTGGATGATCGGGCCCCCGACGCTCACACCGCCGAGGTAGCGGGAGTACTCCGGCTCCGTGAACGTCGTGGGGTTGAGCGCCTGGTCGGCTCGCTGGAAGGTATCCAGCGCCACCAGCCCCTTGTCCTGATAACTGAAGAACACGTTGCCGGACCAGACGTTGGCGCCCGACCTGGTGGTCGCCGTAATGATGGCGCTGGAGGACTTCTGGTATTCGGCCTTGAAGTTCTGGCTGATGACCCGGTACTCCTGGATCGCGTTCCGGGGGAAGGGACTGCCCTTGCTGTTGTCCTGGCCGGCCACACCCCCGCCCGTCAGGTCGTTCTTGAGGCTGGTGCCGTCGACGAAGAGGTTGACCGCGTTCGGGTCCTGGCCGCCGGCCGAGAAAGTCCTGGTGTTCCCGTTGATGCGATCCTCGGTGACGGTGACGCCGGGCGTCAGCGCCGCCAGATCGAGGAAGTTCCGGCTGGGCGTGGGCAGCCGTTCGATCTGCGCTTGGCTCACGTTGGTCGCCACCTCCGACGTCCGGGTTTCGACCACCGGCGCAGCGGCCACGACGATCTCCTGCAACTCGACCGCCGACGCCGCGAGGGTGGCGTCGAGGGTCAGGACCTGGCCGATCTGCACCTGTACCCTCCGGCCCTCCGGCGCGAACCCGATCCTCCGGTACACCAACTCATACTCGGCCGGTGTCAGGCCGGGCATCGAGTAGAATCCCCTGTCGCTCGAGGTCGTCGAGCGCTGGACCCCGGCGGCGACATTCCGGGCCACCACCTCGACTCCGGACAGCGGCCTGCCGCTCGAGTCGCTGACCACGCCGCGGATGCTGCCGGTGCTGGTCTGGGCCTCGAGACGGACGGACTGGAGCGCCGTCGTGGCCAGGAACAGCGCCCAGCAGCCGTAGAGGACAAAGCTCTTTCTCATGGCGTGCCTCCTGATGGTGTGCCTTGCAGGGAGGGAGAGGTGGACGTCAATGGCCTGGCGACCGGCGCCGTGGGCCGCGTGGTGGGAGCAGCAGCGCCGCAGGATCGCCGGAGGACCAGCGTGGTGGGAAATGTCTCCGTCCGGTGCACGTGGGCCGCCTTGTCGCGGACGGCCTCGAGCAGCCGGAGGGTCGCGCGCTCGCCGAGCGCGCTGATGTCCACATGGACCGAGGAAAGCGGCGGATCGAGGAATCGGGCCAACGGGATGTCGTCGAAACCCGCGACCGCCACGTCGTCCGGCACCCGCCGGCCCGCTTCGCGCAGCGCGCTCAGCGCCCCGATCGCCATGGAGTCGTTGGCGGCGAAGACCGCCGTGGGCGCCGGGGTGCCCGCGAGCAGCTCGCCGGTGGCGCGGAAGCCGGAACTCTCGCTGAAGTCGCCCGACACCTCCAGCGCCGGAGCGGGAGACTCTCCGGCTTCCGCCAGCGCGGCCCGATAACCGCGAAGCCGCTCGGCGGCGTCGTAGTTGCCCTCGGCCCCCTTGATGATCGCGATGCGGCGGTGTCCCAGGTCCAGGAGGTGCCGCACCATCGCGCGGGCGCCGTCGTAGTTGGCGATCGTGATCACGTCGAACGCCTCCGGGCCGACCGGCGCGCTCATCAGAACCAACGGAAAGCCGGCCGGCAGGTTGCGCAGAGCGGTCTCCGCGTCCATCTCAGGCCACATCACGATCAGGCCGTCCACCCGGCCCCGCATCGAGCGGAGCGCCGCCTCGACGCCCGGCCGTCCGTCGTGGGAGCTGGAAACCAGGAGGTGGAAGCCGTTCCGCTGGGCGGTCTGGTCGATCCCCCGGATCACCTCGGAGAAGAAGCCTCCGTAGAGGTCCGGCAGAAGGACCCCGAGCGTATGGGTGCGGTTGGTGCTGAGGCTTCGGGCGGCCCCGTTCGGCACGTAACCCAGCCGGAGAGCGGCGTCCCTCACCCGGAGCGCCGTGTTCTCCCGCACCAGCTCGCTGTCGTTGTAGACCCGGCTGACGGTCGCCACTGAGACCCCGGCGGCTTGGGCGACGTCCTTGATCGTGGCCATCCTGCCCCTCGCTAGACGGCGGATGCGACCCGACTCTCGGTCTATGTCCCAGAACTATGTAATCGTTTACATTTTGTAGCGGAATTGTCAAGATTGAGATCGGATCCGACTGGAATGGCGGGTCGCGGAACCCGGCCGGAGCCCGCTCCCTCCGGACGATTGGCAGGCCGCCGAGCCCAAGGCGCACGAGTGAGGGACCCCATGAGACCGAGGCGCAGACCCGCATTCCGGTTGGCTCTGTTGTCCGCGGCGGGACTCGCCGGGGCCCTCCCTGCCGCGGCGCAGTACCGCTTCCTCGGCGAGCTGCGATCCTTCGAGCGCGCGCCCTCCGGAGTCACGCTGCACTGCGCCCCAGAAGCCCGCCTCGCCCTCCGGTTCCTCACCCCCACGATGATCCGCGTGACCCTTGCCCGACCGGGCGCCCCGGAGCCGCTGCTGGAGCACGCCATTGCCAGGACGAGATGGGAGCCGGTCGCCGTGCGGGTGACGGAGGATGCCCGGCGTCTCACCCTCCGTTCGGACAGTCTTACCCTCGTAGTGCATCGCCGCCCCTGCCGCCTTGAGCTGCTCGACTCCCGGGGCGCGCCGATCATCGAGCACGATTCCTCGATGGCCATCGGCTGGGAGGGGGACGAGGTCCGCGCGTGGCACCGGCTCGCCGACGACGAGCGCTTCTTCGGCTTGGGAGAGAAGACGGGCGACCTGGACAAGCGGGGCAAGGAATGGGTGCTCTGGAACAGCGACAACTTCGCCTACGGCGCCGAGCACGATCCCCTGTACCAGAGCATCCCCTTCTTCGTCGGCCTCCGCGGGGGGCGGGCGTACGGCGTCTACCTCAACAACAGCGCGCGGACGACCTTCAACTTCGGGGCCGGCAACCACCGCTACCACTCCTTCGCCGCCGACCAGGGGCCATTGGACTACTTCCTGATCTACGGTCCCTCGGTGCGGCAGGTCGTCACGGGATACACCGAGCTGACCGGGCGCATGCCAATGCCCCCCACGTGGGCCCTCGGTTACCAGCAGAGCCGGTGGAGCTACACCCCCACCACCGAGGTGCTCCGGATAGCTCGCACCTTCCGGGAGAAGCGGATCCCCGCCGACGTGCTCTACCTCGATATCGACTACATGGCTGGATACCGGGTGTTCACCTGGGATCGAGAGCGCTTTCCCGATCCTCCCGGGATGCTCCGGGAATTGGGAGCAATGGGATTCAAGGTCGTCACGATTATCGATCCGGGTGTGAAGCAGGATACGGCGTACCGGGTCGCCCGGGAGGGTATTGCCGGCAAGCACTTCGTCCGCTACCCCGACCGGTCACTCTACGTCGGATCGGTGTGGCCCGGCCGCACCTACTTTCCCGACTTCAGCCGGCCGGAGACGCGGCAGTGGTGGGGAGGCCACCTCGGCCGGCTGATCGAAAGCGGGGTGGACGGAATCTGGAACGACATGAACGAGCCCGCGGTGTGGGGAAAAGCATTTCCGCTCGAGGTCGTGATGGAAGATGGTGGCCGGTGGTCGAGCCAGAAGCGGATGCACAACCTCTATGGCCTGCTGATGTCGCGTACGGCGTACGAGGAGTTGCGCCGCGTTCGGCCGAACCAGCGGCCGTTCGTCCTGACCCGCGCCGGCTTTGCCGGGGTGCAGCGCTATTCCGCGGTGTGGACCGGAGACAACGTAGCCTCATGGGAGCATCTCGCGCTCGGGGTGCGGATGATGCTGGGCATGAGTCTCTCAGGGCTGCCGTTTATCGGGACCGATGTCGGGGGATTCGCCGGCACGCCTTCCCCGGAGTTGTTCGCCCGCTGGGTACAGCTGGGCGCGTACACCCCGTTCTTCCGCACCCACACATCGGCCGACACCCCGGACCAGGAGCCATGGTCGTTCGGTGAGCACGTCGAAGAGATCAGCCGCGCGTTCATCACCCGGCGCTACCAGTTGCTCCCCTACCTCTACACGCTCTTCTGGGAGGCCCATCGCACCGGCAGTCCGGTGATCCGGCCGCTCTTCTGGCATCACCAACAGGACTCGATGGTTTACCGCGCCGAGTACCAGCACCAGTTTCTCCTGGGTGAACGCCTCCTGGTTGCACCGGTGACGCGCGAAGGGGCGACGATGTCCAGGGTCTACCTTCCGGCCGGTCGATGGCTGCACCTGGACAGTGACGCCGTATACCAGGGAGGGCAGGCGGTGGTGGTAGATGCGCCGCTGGAGCGCCTCCCCACCTTTCTCGCCGCCGGCGGGATACTTCCGACTCAGGAGCCGGTGCAGTATGTGGGGGAAGAGACGGCCAGAATTCTGACGCTCGATGCGCTGCCGGCGGCAGAGCCAGGGAGCTTCGAGCTATACGAGGATGACGGCGTGTCACACGACTACGAGCGCGGTGGCTACCGCTTGACCCGGTTCGAGATCGCCCGAACCGGCGGAGAGATCGTGGCAGCCCGTGAACTGCGGCATGCGGAGTACCATGTGCCCGCGGGGACGCTCCGGCTCAGGGTGCACGACGTCGCCACCGCGCCGCAATCGGTGACGCTGAACGGGCGCGCGCTCGGTGAGGTCGCTGCCGATGACAGGGGTGAGGGCTACGGCTACGACTCCGCCCGCAGAACCGTCACCGTGCAGGTGCGGGAAGCGGGCCGGCGGCAGGAGATCCGGATCCGCTGACAGGTTCAGCGGTTC
>JACCRH010000280.1 GCA_013813675.1 Gemmatimonadales bacterium | reverse complement strand
GCCGCGCTGAGCGAGCGCCAGGCCTGCCGCTTCACTGGCTTTGCGCGGGCCAGCCAACGCTATCGCGCCCGGCGCCCGCCGCACACGGCCTTGCGCGACCGCCTGGCTACGCTCGCCGGGCTTCGCCCCCGCTGGGGCTACCGTCGGCTGTACCACCTGCTGCGGCGCGAGGGGCGGCGCGTCAATCGCAAGCTCGTCTACCGGCTCTACCGCGAGCTGGGACTGGCCGTGCGACAGCGGCGGCGGAAACGGGTCGCCGTAGGGCGCCAGCCGCTGGCGGTGCCCACCGGGCCGCGGGTGCGCTGGAGCATGGACTTTCGTCAGCGATGCGTTAGCGTCGGGGCGGCGGTTCCGGGCCTTGACGATTGTGGATGATTACACCCGGGAGTGTCCCGCGATCGAGGTCGATCACGCCCTCTCGGGGGATCGGGTGGTGCGAGTGCTGGAGCGTTTGGCCCAGAGTCACGGCCTGCCGCAGGGGATCGTCTGCGATAACGGCCCCGAGTTCACCAGTGAAGCGCTCGACGTCTGGGCCCACCGACGTGGCCTCACCCTGCACTTCATCGCGCCGGGCAAGCCCGTCCAGAACGCGTACGCCGAGAGCTTCAACGGCCGGCTGCGCGACGAGTGTCTCAACGAGAGCTGGTTCCGCTCTCTGCCGGACGCCTGCGCCACGATCGAAGCTTGGCGGGAGGACTACAACCAGGTGCGACCCCACAGCAGCCTTGCCGATCGCACCCCGCAGGAGTTTATCCTGGCCCTGAAGGAGGGCAGTCCGTCACCTTTTCACCCCGAGAACCAGACATAACCTCTGGTACAAGCTTGGGGGTCAGGTCAGGGTGAGGCTCAGCCCGCCTTCGCGACCCGTACTCACGGAAGTGGCGCCAGTCTCCAGCTCTCTGGCGTCAACGGCCGGAGGCCCGTTTCGCGGCTCGGGGCTTCTTCACGTACCGATTCTTGGGCGTGGATGCCTAAACGGCGGCAGGGTTGACCCCACCTCGGCGCCGGCTCTCAGGTTCTACTCAGCCCTCTAACGTAAGAACGGCCACCGGAGCCGGTGACCGGTGTCATCGGGTAAGCTACAAAGTTGATCTTACGGGAGTGAGGGCGGTGGGACTCGAACCCACGACCTAGGGATTAAAAGTCGCATTTAGCGTGTTTAGGGTGGTTCGTGTGACGTGCGCCGAGTAATGCTGTGTAAGTACTTAGGAGAGTCCCAGTGTCGCTGAGGTAGTGTCTGTTCTGAAGACTTTCGCCCTGTATGCACACAAATTGGCACACACGAAGAGTCATCACTTTCGCCCCAATTGCCTCCGGAGCACGAGGTCTCACGTTCGAGTCGCGCCAGGAGCTCTGGGGCAGCCGGAGTTTGACTTTGGATCAGGAGAGTCCCGGTTTGAGTCTGGAAGGAACAAATCGACCGCCCGAGGCCACTTAGTTGGCGTCGGTCTTTTCGGCGCTCCGCCAGCTGCTACCGATTCTGCTACAAGTTTCTCCCCGGCAGGTCGTCGGCGTCGGCTTAGCCGCTCTCAAGCTGGACGTTGCTCCCGATCTGCTCACTTCCGCCAGTCGATCAGCCTATTCAGGTATCGGTCCCTGGATCCCAACGACAGCAGACCGGGATAGTGGACGAGGTGGTTGCGTGCGGGCGGGCTCAGCGATCGGTCGATTCGCTCTCGAGGGCTTCCAGCTCCGCTCGGACCCGGCGCACCTCGGCTTGGAGAGCGGGCTCGGCCTCGCTCCGGAGCGCGAGGTAATGGCGGTAGGCCCGGATGGCACCCGGGCGATCCCCCGCAAGGGCCGCGAGTCGCCCCTCCTCTCTGAGGTACGTCACATAGTGGGCGAACGCCGCAATTCCGGTATAGCGCCGCCTGAGCGCGGCCAGAGCGGCCGGTATCTCCCCGCGTTCCTCGTGGAGTCGGGCGGCGATCAGGTTCGCGTACGATGCCCAGGCGACATCGACTGGGTCCGCGAGCGCCGAATCGAGTTGGCGCAGGAGTTCGCCCGCAGCGGCCTGCCGCTGGATGACGGCAAGCTGAGCATTGAGCAGGAGGGCTGACTCTCGGGGCACGTCCGCCTCCCAAGGACGACCTGAATCGACGCGAGCCGCACGTAGGTCCGAACTCGCCCGCCGCGCGAGCTCGATCCGGCCGCTGGCGAGGCCGTACTGGCCGACGGCGTACCGCCCCCGCACCTGCTCCATATCACCGGCAGCCAAAGGTCGTCCGAGCTGCGCTTCGAGCGCCGTGGCCGCCGCCCTTCCCTGAGCGGAGTCACCGCCGGCGAAGAGGCCGTCCAGTACGGCGTGGGACGATCGCTGTACGACCGAAGCGTCCGACAGGCGCGGTGCCCGACTCGGCCGCCCCCGGATCAGCTCGTAACTCCTCCAGATCCCCTCGATGCCCGCGCGCTCAGCCGCAGTGGCTTGGGCTTGGTGAGCACGCGGGTAGATCTCCTCGGTACCGCGGAGATCCAGCGGATTATCCAGCGCATAAAACACGATGTAGAAGGGCGCGTATGTCAGGATGCTGTCGTGCGCGAGCGCGGCCCGGATCGCCGCGGTATCGCCAAGGGCGGCGGCCACGTGCCACCGCCGTGCCGCGGCGTTCGGCGACAGCGAGTCGAAGCGCAGCAAGAGCTCGAGCGCGCGGCGCACGCCGAGGGTATCGCCCAGCCCGGCAGCGATTTCGCTGAGATGCTGGATGGTAGGTGCGTAGGTGGAGTCCAGGGCCAGGCTTCGGTCAAAGGCTGCCCCCACCCGTCGATACACATCGCCTAGGCCTGCTACGGCGCCGTAATGAAAGAGTTGGTCGCCCAGGTTGTACCATGCGTCGGGGCTGTCGGGAGCCAGCTCCACGAATCGCTCCGCTGCCTTGATCTGATCCCCGGCGCTCGACGGTGCGGGGTGTCGCGGCCCCAGGACGATCTCCAGGCGTGCGCGGTCTCGCCGCGACAACTTCTCGCGATGGTGCCAGGCGGCCCGCGCGCCATGCGGGTCGCCGCCGTACCACTCGTTCGCCCGTGCCGCGCCCAGACCTGCGAGGGCGAAGGTCGTGTCCAGCGCCAGCGCATCCAGGAACTTCCGCTCCGCCGCGAGGAACGCGCCGCGCCTGAGGAGCGCCTCGCCATCCAGATACGCGCGCAGCGCGGGGAGCGAAGTACTGGTGAGCGCGGCGAGCCGTTGCTCCTCCTCGCCCGCTCCACGCGCCAGCAGGCTCGCCGCAAGCTGATCGATGAGCTGAGGGAGGATGTCCACGGCGCCTTCGATGGACGCGCGGGCACTGGTGGTCCCCGCGGGAACGTCGATGATGCGCGCGCTCACCGTCAGCCGGCGGCCGGTCCCGACGACCTCGCCTTCGACCAGGCGGCCGGCCCCGACCTTCCCCGCTACCCGCACGGCATCGGCCTCCCGCAGGTCACCGCCTCCGCGCCCCGCCTGCCCCCACGCCGCCAGCAACGTGCGAGGGTCCGCAGGACGAAGACTCGAGGTGCCACCCAGTTTAGCCGTGAGCAGGTCCACCATTCCTTCCCGCAAGTATGCCAGGGATGAGTCGGCACCGCTGACCCGGAAGGGCGCGATCGCGACGACCCGTCGATCCGTCACTGGCGGCCGGGGACGCCCATTGAGCCAGGCAAGTGAGAGAACCAGCGCGGCAGCGACCACGCCGCCGGCGGCAAGCCAGCGGCCACGCCGCACGACGTCGTGGCGCACCGCGACTGTGGCGGTGCCCTCTGCCGGAGTACCGATGGATTCGAGAGCGGCGAGTACCTCCTCCGCGCTCTGAGGCCGGTCGCTGGCCCGCTTCTGGAGCAAGCGCATGATGAGCCGGGCGAGCCCCGCGGGCACGCTCGGCCGCCGCTGGTCGAGCGCGACTGGTACTTCCGTCGCGTGCGCGGCGATCAGTTGCTGGGGAGTCCGTCCCGTGAACGGCGGCTGCCCAGCGAGCATCTCGTAACCGACCACCCCCAGCGCGTAGAGGTCGGCGCGATGGTCGGCGGTGGGATCCGCCATCGACTGCTCAGGCGCCATGTAGGTGGGTGTGCCGAGCGCCAGACCCGCGGACGTGAGCGACCCTGTCTCGCTTGACGCCGAGATCGCCTTGGCGATCCCGAAGTCCGCCACCTGAGCCTCGCCTTCCGCGAGCAGGATGTTCTCGGGCTTGATGTCCCGATGTACGATGGCGTGACGGTGCGCGTAGGCGAGGGCACGGACGATGTCCCTCAGTATGTGGAGGGCCACCGGCGTCGGTAGTTCGCCCTCGCGCGAGAGCCGGGCGCGGAGTGATTCGCCCGTGATGAAGGGCATCGTGTAATAGAGGTGACCACCGGCATCACCGGCGGCGAGCAGTGGTACGATATGGGGATGCTGCAGCGAGGCGGCGACCTGGATCTCGAGGCGGAACCGTTCGGCGCTCACCCCTCGGGCCAGCTCAGGGGAGAGCACTTTGATGACGACCTTGCGCCGCAGGGCCTTTTCGGATGCGAGGAATACTCGCGACATGCCGCCGCCGCCGAGCTCGCGCTCGATGGCGTAGGCGCCGCTCAGCACCGCTTCGAGTTCTTGCTGGAGATTGTCGGCCAAAGGGAGCTCCGGAAGAGCCGTCATCAAAACTAACAGAGATTGCGGGGAGTGGTTGACGGCGGCCATGGGAAGCTGACTCGGGGCACCTCGCTCCGGGCGCCGCTGCG
>JACCRH010000487.1 GCA_013813675.1 Gemmatimonadales bacterium | reverse complement strand
GTCCCCAGTCGGCGGTACGTCAAAATGCGGGAATAGTGCTGGAAAGCGCGGGAGGGGAGGGGGAACGTCGGAGGAGTTATCTGCTTGCTGGCTAGCTGCTTGCAGGCCCACCCCGCCGGGACTCTCCAACCCGTCGGAGAGGCTGCGGGTGCAAGAGGCGGGCCGGTCGATCCCCGCGCTGCCAGAGGCTTTACCACGGAAGTGGTGACCCTCTCTCAACCTACAATTCTTGTTGGGACACGGCGCCTATTACCGCATCAGATCAACCCGAGCTGTTTCCCCACCTTGGAGAACGCGGCCAGCGCCTGGTCCAGATCGTCCCTGCTGTGCGCGGCGGAGATCTGGCAGCGCACCCGCGCCTGGCCCTGGGGCACCACCGGATACCCGAAACCGGTGACGAACACGCCTTCGGTCAGCAGCAGGTCGCTCATCCGAATGGCGGCCGAGGTCTCGCCCAGGATGACGGGGATGATCGGAGTCTCACCCGGCAGCGGCTTGAAGCCGAGCTCCAGGAGCCGCTCGCGAAAATAGCGGGCCTGATCGCGGAGGCGGGTGACCCGCTCGGGGTGCGCCTCCAGGTACTCGATGCTGGCCAGCGAGCTGGCCGCCACCGTGGGCGGCAGCGCGTTGGAAAAAAGCTGCGGCCGGGCGCGCTGCGTCAGATAGTCACAGGTCGCCGCCGAAGCCGCGACGAATCCGCCGGCCCCGCCGCCGAGCGCCTTGCCCAGGGTGGACGTGATGATGTCCACGTCGCCCAGCATGCCGAAATGCTCCGCCGTTCCCCGGCCTGCCGGGCCGAGCACACCGGTGGCGTGGGAGTCGTCCACCACCAGCACCGCCTGCTGTTTGCGGCAAAGCTCGAGCAGATCGGGAAGCGGAGCGATCGCCCCCTCCATCGAGAACACGCCGTCGGTGATCACCATGCGGACCCGCCGGTCGCGCGCGGCGACCAGCTTCTGTTCCAGGTCGCCGAGATCGGCGTGCTGGTACACCGCGGTCTGGCATTTGGTGATCGCCTTGGCGAGCCGGACGCCGTCGATGATGGAGGCATGGTTGAGCTGGTCGCTGATGACGATGTCGTCCTCGCCCAGCAGCGTTCCCGGCACCGCCTCGTTGGCGTTCCAGCAGCTCACGAAGCTGAGCGCGGCCGGGGTCCCCACCAGTCGCGCGCAGGCCGCCTCCAGCGCCCGGTGCACCGTGAAGGTGCCGCAGATGAAGCGTACCGAGGCGGTGCCCGCGCCCCAGCGGTCGAGCGCGGCCTTCCCCGCCGCGACGATCTCCGGCTGAGCGCTGAGCCCGAGATAGTTGTTGGAGGAGAGGATGATCACGTCACCGCGGCCTTCCATGCGCACCCGCTGCGCCTGCGGGCTGTCCAGGAAGTTGAGCCGCTTGTACACCCCGTCGCGGATGAATTGCTCGAGCTCGCCCTCCAGTCGACGCTCCAACGGATTGCTCATACGCCGACCTCCAGGATGACCTTGCCGGCCTGGCCATCCTTGATGACCTGGATCGCGTCGCCGATGCACTCCAGCGGAAAACGGTGGGTGATCACCGGCCGTGGGTCGAGTTGTCCCGCGTGCAGGAACCGGCGCATCTGATGCCAGGTCTCGTACATCTTCCGGCCGGTGACGCCGTAGAGCGTGAGCCCCTTGAAGATGACGTCACGTGCGAAATCGGTCTCGGTGGTCCGGCTCGGGGTTCCCAACAGGTTGACCCGCCCGCCCAGCCGGGCCGCGGCGAATGCCGTGGCGTGGCCGGCGGGGTGTCCGCTCATCTCGCAGACCAGGTCGACGCCATCGCCCCCGGTCAGTTCGCGGACCCGGGCCAACACGTCGTCGTGCGCGGGGTCGAGCGTCACCTGCGCGCCCATGGCGCGCGCCAGCTCCAGCCGGCGGGCGTTGAAGTCGCTGGCGACGACCAGCGACGCACCCGCCGCGCGGGCCACGCCGACCGCGAAGCAACCGATCGGGCCGCAGCCGAGAACCAGTACGGTGCTCCCGGGCACCCGGGCCTCCAGCACCGTGTGCACCGCGTTGCCCATCGGATCCATGATGGCGCCGACCTCGGTCGGAATCCCGTCGAGCTTCATCACGTTCGATGCGGGCATCGCGATGAAATCGGCGAAGGCGCCGTCGCGGTCGACCCCGATGATCTGGGTGCGCTGGCAGAGGTGGGCGTCGCCCAGGCGGCATTGAAGGCAGTGCCCACAGACAATGTGGCCCTCGGCGGTCACCAGGTCGCCCACGGCGAGCAGGCCGGCCCCCTGCGCCTCGCGTCCCACCTCCACGATCTCGCCGGCGAACTCGTGCCCCACGATCACCGGCGGCCGGAGCCGCTGGCTGGCCCAACCGTCCCACTCCCAGATGTGGAGATCGGTGCCGCAGACGCCGGCGTGCCGGACGCGAATGAGGACCTCGGACGACCCGCAGGTGGGCTTGGCCACCTCGCTCAGCACCATGCCGGGTCCGAGTCCCGCCTTCACCAGAGCGCGCA
>JACCRH010000478.1 GCA_013813675.1 Gemmatimonadales bacterium | reverse complement strand
TTCACTGGGATGGGAGCCCCTGACCCGACTCCGCGACGGGGTCGTCGGGCGGGCTCCTGGCGCCAAGGCGGCGATCTCCAGAATGGCGTGGAACACCTGGAGTCTGGCGTCCGCGGTCCTGGAGCGGGCCGGGAAGACCGTGTTCGTCGATACCGCCCGGGATCATCAGCGGCCCAAGTACCTCGGCTCCTTTCCGATGCTCCAGGTGAAGGTGATCCACCTGATCCGCGACCCCCGGGGCAACTCGGCCAGCATCGTGAAGCACACCGGAGTGGATATCGCCACGGCCGCCCGGCAATGGACCCACTCCAATGCCGAAGCCGCTCGGGTGCGGCGATATCTGCCTCAGGACTCGTGGATGTCGCTCCACTACGAGGCCCTCTGCGCCGATCCCGCCGGCGTGCTGGACCGGATCTCCGATTTCCTGGGCATCGGGCGGCACATGATGCAGCAGGGCATCCGTGACTCGGTCAGCCACATCATCGGAAACAAGATGCGGATGAAGGCCCTGGGCGAGATCCGGGAGGACCTCTCCTGGCAGACGGCGCTGGGCGCCGAAGAGTTGTCCACCATCGCCCGCATCGCGGGGCCTACCAGCCGCGCCCTGGGCTACCACTGGCCTTGACTGGTCTCCTCGGCGCGTCACCGGCTTACTCTTCCCCGATGATCACGGCATCGAACAGCCTATGACGCCGGAGCCGCCCTCGACGCGCGCGGCGGCCAGGCGCGCGGGAGCCCCGCGCGGACTGACCGGACGCGCCATCGGTGGCATGTTCTGGACCTTCTCCGGCACCGGAGTGCAGGTGCTGGTGCAGCTGCTCGCCATCATGGCCCTGGGGCGGCTCATCACGCCCGCGGAGTTCGGGCTCATGGGAGCGGCGACGGTGGTCATCGCCTGCTCCCAGATCGTTTCCCAGATCGGGGTCGGGCCGGCCATCATCCAGCGGCGCGAGCTGGACCTGACTCACCTGCGGGTGGCGGTCACGCTGTCCGGCACCCTCGGCGTCCTGCTCGGCGCGATCGTGTGGTTGGGGTCGCCGGCGATCGCCGCCTTCTACCGGATGCCCGAGCTGGAGCCGGTGCTTCGGGCGGTGTCCTTCATGTTTCCGCTCGACGGCCTCAATACGGTCGCCAAGTCGATCCTCACTCGCGAGCTTCGCTTTCGCCTGTACATCGCGCTCGACGTCGGGGCCTATGTCTTGGGCTACGCCCTGGTCGGCGTGGCGCTGGCCTGGTACGGCTTCGGAGTCTGGGCCCTGGTGATGGCCAACCTGGCGCAGGTGGCGGTGCGCACCGTCGCCATGTACGCCGCTACCCGGCATTCCCTTCGGCCGAGCCTGAATCTGCGCGCCGGCCGGGACCTGCTCAGCTTCGGCTTCGGCCACTCGATGGCGCAGCTCGGCACTTTGCTCTCCCAGCAGGGCGACAACCTGGTGGTCGGCCGCTGGCTCGGCGCGACGGCGCTGGGCGTCTACGGACGGGCCTACAATTTGATGGTGATGCCCGCGTCGGCCTTCGGGAGGACGGTCAACCGGGTGCTGTTCCCGGTCATGTCGCAAGTCCAGGACGAGCGCGACCGCCTGGCCAACGCCTACGAGCGCGCGCTCGCGATCGTGGCCTTCGTGGCCCTGCCGCTGAGCGTGTTTCTCTGGGTCGTGGCGCCGGAATTCATCGCCGTGGTGCTCGGCCCGGCCTGGGGCGGCGTCGTGCTCCCGTTCCGGCTATTCACCGTCGGGCTCCTGTTCCGCATGAGCAGCAAGATCAGCGACGCGTGCACCAAGGCGGCCGGCGAGGTGTATTTCCGGGCCCTGATACAGCTGGGTTACGCAGCAATGGTGGTGGTGGCCGCGATCATCGGTCAGCAGTGGGGCGTCGGTGGGGTGGCAGTGGCAGTGTCCATCGCCATGGGAATCAACTGGCTGAGCATGGCCGGGCTCAGTCGCTCGGTGACGGGACTCTCTTGGCGGCGGTTTGCCCGGGCGCACCTGCCGGCGACGCTTCTGACAGCCGTCGTCGGAGTTGCCGCGGGTGTTGCCGCACGCTGGGGACGGGCTGCCGATCTCGGGACCATCCCGCTTCTCGTGGTGGCCGGTCTGGTCGCGGCCGCCGCGCTGCTCGCCGCGTCCAAGCTCCGCCCCCAGCTCTTTCTCGGCTCGCATGGCCTCTGGGCAACCAGTCAGGCGGGGGAGCTCCTCCGCAAGATCGGCCGCCGCCGCCCCGGCCGGAGAGCGGCCGCCGAGGGGCTGGCGCCGGCCGGGAAAGTGAATCCGAAGTGAGCGGCCCCGGAGGGACGAGTGCCGACGGAAGCCAGCCGGCGACCCTGCTGGACACGGTGAGGGCGCCGCTGCGGCGACTCCGCGCGGACTACCGCACCCTGACGGCCCCGCTTCGCGGCTTGCCGTCGGTCCTGATCCTCGGGGCCCAGAAGGGCGGCACCACCTCGCTCTTCAACTACCTCGCGCGGCATCCCGACGTGCTGCCGCCCTTCGGCAAAGAGATCCACTACTTCGATCTGCACTACGCCCGAGGGATCCGGTGGTATCGGGGACGCTTCCCGTACCAGTACCGGCTGGGGGGCGCCGCGCGCACCCTGGATGCTTCGCCCTACTACCTGTTTCACCCTCAGGCGCCTTCCCGGGCGGCTCGGCTTCTACCGAGCGCCAGGCTGATCGTCCTCCTGCGCAACCCGGTGGACCGGGCACTCTCGCATTATCAGCACGAGGTGCGGGGTGGGCGGGAGCCGCTCTCCTTCGAAGTGGCGATCGACCAGGAGGCCGAACGGCTCGCCGGTGAGGAGGAGCGCCTCCGCGCCGAGCCGGGGTACTACAGCTTCAACCACCATCGATACGCGTACGCCGGGCGGGGGCACTACGTCGCGCAACTCCGCCGCTGGGTGGAGCACTACCCTCGGTCCCAGTTGCTGGTCCTGCAGAGCGAGCGGCTGTTTCGCGACCCGGCCGCCGCGGTCGGCACCGTGCAGCGGTTTCTCGGATTGCGCGCCCACCGCGGCGAGTCCTACAAGCCGTTCCTGCAGGGCGATTACGCCCGCGAGATGCCGCCGGAACTGAGGCGCAGGCTGGCCGCGTACTTCGAGCCCCACAACCGCGAGCTTTTCCGGTGGCTGGGCGAGGAATACGACTGGGCATGACACGATCGCGACCCGATCATCCGGGGCCCGACTGCGCCTCGCTGACCGCCGACTACTTCCTGCGTCTGATCGAGAGCACGGAATGAATTCCATCGCGTATGCGGCTCTGTGGGTATTCATCTTTTCGGTGCCGTGGGAGCGGATCCTCGTCATGCCGGGCATCTCGGTCATGCCCAAAGTCACCGGGGCCATCGCGTTGGGCCTCGCGGTGATGACGGCGGTGTTGTCGGGCCGAATCCGGCGGGTTCACTCCTTCCAGCTCCTGGCGCTGCTCTTCGTTCTCTGGGCCGGCGTGGTGCTGCTGATCGTCGGCGGGGCCAAGCTGCCTAACAAGTACTGGACCTGGCCACAGCTCGTCCTGGTGGCCTGGATGATCTGGGAGCTCGCACCCTCCGCCAGCCGGGTGCGTGGGCTGTTCACCGCCTATGTCTTCGGCGCTTACGTGGCGGTCCTGAACACGCTGCTGTTGTACCGTCGCGAGGCGGGCGTGTTGCGCCGTTTCGCCGCCGGAGGAGGCGACCCGAACGATCTGGCGATGGTCCTCGCGCTGGGCATTCCAATGGCCTGGTACCTCGGCACCGTCTACCGCCACCCTCTGCTGCGGTGGGCCTGCCGTGCGTACCTGCCAGCCGCGGTGGTGGCGGTCGGCCTCACCGGGTCCCGTGGGGGATTGCTGGCGACCACGGTGGCGCTTCTGATCGTCCCGCTGTCGATGATCCGGCTCTCTCCCGGACGGCTGGCGGCTGCCATCTCCATGCTGGCCCTGGCCGGGATCCTGGCCGCGGCCTATACACCGGACAGATTGATCCAGCGG
>JACCRH010000467.1 GCA_013813675.1 Gemmatimonadales bacterium | reverse complement strand
GCGAGGGCACGCCGGGGCCGATCCCCGAGGAGTGCGACGCCTTCGTGCCGCGCCCCGGCCTCCCGGTCGAGGAACGACTGGATTCGCTGGAGGCCGCGCTCGAATGCGCCAGCACCGCGGATCCGTTCGCCGGACTGGGCGACGACTTGCCGTTCGGGCGAGAGAACAGCTACCGCCTGGGGCTTTCGTTCTCGCAGACGCTCTTCAGCGGCGGCCGGGTCACCGGCCAGACCCAGGCGGCCAACGCCGGGGTGCGGAGCGCGACGATCGGTCTCACCGCCGCCCGGGCGCAGCTCCTCCTCGACGTCACCGAGGCCTACTACGACGCGACGCTGGGCGACCGGCTGGTGACCATCGCCCAGGCGACGCTGCAACAGGCTGACACCACCCTCGGTCAGACCCAGCTCGCCCGCCAGGTGGGCAACCAGTCGGAGTTCGATCTTCTGCGCGCCCGCGTTACCCGGGACAACCAGCGACCGGTGGTGATCCAGCGCCAGGCCGCCCGAGACCTGGCCTACTACCAGCTCAAGAATCTGCTCAATCTGCCGCTGGAGCAGCCGCTCGAGCTCACCACCAGGCTGGTCGACACCACCTTGGTGCGCACCGCGCGGCTCGCCGAGCTGGTGAAGACGCCGGCGGACACCGGCACCGAGGTCCGGGCGCCGGTCCGGCAGGCCGGGGAAGCGGTGACGTCGCAGGAGGGCCTGCTCCGCGCGGCCCGGGGGCAACGCTGGCCCCAGGTGTCGCTCACCTCGGATTACGCCGAGATCGGCTACCCCGACGACGGCTCGCCCTTCGGCACCAACTACCTGTCGGACTGGGTGGTCGCGGTGGGCGTGCAGATACCGCTGTTCACCGGCGGGCGGGTCAAGGGTGACGTCGCGGTGGCCAGAGCGGGCGTGGAGGCAGCGCGGCTCAGGCTGCGGCAGACCCGCGAGCTGGCCCAGCTCGACGCGCGCAACACCCAGCTCCAGCTTCAGGCGGCGGTCGCGGCCTGGGAGGCGAGCGCCGGCACCCAGGAGCAGGCCGACCAGGCGTATCAGATCGCCGAGGTTCGCTATCGCGAGGGGATCTCGACCCAGACCGAGTTGAACGACCTCCGGATTCAGTTGGCTCAGGCTCAAGCCAACCGGGCCCAGGCCGCCCGTGACCTGCAGGTCGCCAAGATGCGGCTCGCTCTGCTGCCTTCGCTGCCGCTCGCCACCGGCACCGGCGCCGCGGGATCGGCCACGTCCGGCAGCAGGCCCGCCGTAACGGTCCCGGGGGGGCAGAGTGGAGGCACGCCGGACAATCCGTACCAGGCGCCCCCACCCGAGACCCCGGGCGTGCTCACCAGCACGCGACAGACTGGAGCGGTTGGGCCATGATCCGGCAACGCCTTCTGGCGGCCACGTCGGCCGCCCTCATGCTGGTGGGCTGCAAGAAGGACGACACCGCCAGCGCCACAGAGACGGCGGAGGCGATCGTTACTGTCGGCCGGGAGAATGTCGCCGTCGCCACCCTGTCGGAGCTGCGGAGCGGCCCACCGATCTCCGGATCGCTCGAGCCGGAGCAGTCGGCCACGGTCACCGCCGAAGTCGGCGGCTCGGTCTTACGCACCTACGCCGACGCCGGCGAACGGGTGAAGCGGGGGCAACTGCTCGCCCGCCTCGACGATACCGCGGTGCGGCATGGCTTCCTCTCGGCCAGATCCGCGGTGCGGAGCGCGGAGACGGCGCTGACGCTGGCGCGGCGGAACGCCGAGCGCACGGAGCGCCTGGCGGAAGCGGGGGCGGTGGCGGAGCGCGATCTCGAGGCCGCCCGGTTGGACGCCACCAACGCCGAAGGAGGCTTGGCCGACGCCCGGGCGCGCCTCTCCAACGCGCAGGAGCAGCTCGATGACACCCAGGTCCGCGCCCCGTTCGACGGCATCGTGAGCGAGCGGCCGACGGACGCCGGTGCCGTGGTGCAGGTGGGCGCCACCCTCCTTACCATCGTAGATCCGACCCGGCTTCGCCTGGAGGCGAGCGTGCCGGCGGAGCAGCTCGGACGACTCCGGCAGGGCACCGAGGTGGAGTTCACCGTGAACGGCCTGGACCGGCGGATCACCGGAAAGATCGAGAGGGTCAATCCGGTGGTGGATCCGGCTACGCGCCAGGTGAGGATCTACGTGGCGATTCCCAACCAGGACCAGGCGCTGGTGGCCGGCCTCTTCGCCGAGGGACGGGTCGCCACCGACACCAAGCGGGCGGTGGCGGTCCCGCTCGGCGCGGTCGACAGTCGCGGCAACACCCCGACCCTGCACCTGGTGAAGGCCGGCCGGGTCAAAGAGAACCCGGTGGAGCTCGGAGTGCGGGACGAGGCGGCGGAGCTGGTCGAGGTAGTGGCGGGAGTGGCGGAGGGTGACACGCTGCTGCTCGGCTCGGCCCAGGGCATCGCGCCGGGGAGCCGGATTCGCGTGCTCGAGGAGGAGGCGGGCCAGTAATGTTCATCTCCGACTTCGCGATTCAGCGCCCGATCGTCACCATCACCGCGATGGTGGCGCTGGTGGCCTTCGGCATCGCCGCGCTCGTCAACCTCGACACCGACGAGTTTCCCGACATCCAGCAGCCCATCGTGGGGGTGACGATCCTCTACCCCGGCGCCTCGCCCGAGACGGTCGAGCGCGAGATCGTGGATCCGATCGAGGAGTCGTTCTCTTCGATCAGCGGTGTGGACTGGGCCAAGACTCAGGCCAGCGCCACCGACGGGCTGGCCCAGTTTACCGTCTTCTTCGACTTCGAGAAGGACGTGCAGGAGGCGTCGCAGGACATCCGCGACGCCATCTCCACCCAGCGGGCCGATCTGCCGACCGAGATGGAGGAGCCGGTTCTCACCCGGTTCGATCCCTCGCAGCAGTCGGTGCTCTCACTGGCGCTCACCTCGTCGCAGGTCCCCGCGGCGACGCTCACCCGGGTCGCCGATCCCATGATCGTGCGGGATCTCCGCACCGTGCCCGGGGTGGCCCAGGTCACCGTGGTGGGCGGCCTGGAGCGGGAGCTCACCGTGCAGATCCGTCCCGCCGACATGCAGGCGGCGGGGATCAGCGTGGCCGACGTAGTGGAGGCCCTGGAGTCACAGAATCTGGCGGCGCCGGTGGGCCGGCTCAACGGTGCCCTGGACGAGCGCGCCATCCGGCTCAAGGGCCGGCTCGACACGCCGGAGGACTTCACCAAGCTGGTGGTGGCGGAGCGGGAGGGGCAGATCATCCGGCTGGGTCAGGTGGCCAGCGTGCTCGACGGGACGGAGGAGCGGCGAGATCAGGCGCTGTTCAATGGGCGCGACGCCGTCGGGGTCGAGATCCTCAAGGCGAAAGGGTACAGCACGACCCAGGTGACCGACATCATCCACCGCCACGTCGCCCGGCTGCAGCAGCGGATGCCGCCGGGGGTGAAGCTGGAGATCGTGCAGGACGCCGGCACCCGGGTGCACAACGCGGTCGACAACGTGCAGGAGGCGCTGATCGAGGGCGCGCTGCTGACGGTGCTGGTGGTCTTCCTGTTTCTCAACTCCTGGCGCTCCACGGTGATCACCGGGCTCGCCCTTCCGGTGAGCGTGCTGGCCTCGTTCATCGCGGTGTGGGCCTTCGGCTTCACCCTCAACACGATGTCGTTGATGGGCCTCTCCCTCGCCATCGGCATCCTGATCGACGACGCCATCGTGGTCCGGGAGAACATCGTCCGCCACATCGAGATGGGAAAGGATCACTACGAGGCCTCGCGGGAGGGCACCGACGAGATCGGCCTGGCGGTGGCCGCGACCACCTTCTCGATCGTGGCGGTGTTCGTGCCGGTGGCCTTCATGTACGGCATCTCGGGCCAGTGGTTCAAGCCGTTCGCGCTCACCATCGCCTGCTCGGTGATGGTGTCGCTCTTCGTCTCCTTTTCGCTGGACCCGATGCTGTCGGCCTACTGGCCCGATCCGCAGACCGAAGGGCACGAGCGGCGCAACCCGGTGGCGCGCGCGCTGGACCGGTTCAACAAGTGGTTCGACCGCATGGCCGACCGCTACAAGGATGTCATCGCCTGGGCACTGGATCATCGGCTGATGATGATCGGCCTGGCGGTGGCGACCTTCGTCGCCGCGCTGACCATCCCGGCGCGCGGCATCATCGCGGCACTGACCATGCTGGCCGGTCTCTGGGCCATCTTCTGGATCCTGGACCGGCCGTGGCTGGCGCGGTTCGGCGTGGTGCGCGGCGTCGGCGCCAAGGTGGTCGGCGTGCTGGGCGTGCTGGGGGCCATGGCCTTCCTGCTGCCGCTCATCCCGGTGATCGGTCAGGTGGGCGCCGGCTTCGTGCCGGTGAGCGACCGGAGCGAGATCAGCATGATCGTGGAGGCGCCCCCCGGGTCCAACCTGGAGTACACCCGGATCAAGGCCGAAGAGGCGGCGCGCCGGGCCCGGGCGCACCCCGAGGTGGCGTACACCTATACCACGGTGGGTACGCCGGTACCGCTCAAGACGCCGTCGGTGGATCAGGCGCTGGTGTACGTGAAGCTGGTCCCCAAGTCCGAGCGAGATCTGCACCAGGAAGAGCTGGGGCAGGTGCTTCGGGAGGAGATGAAGCAGATGGGCGGCGCCCAGGTCTCGGTGTTCACCAGCGGCTTCGGCGGCGCGATGAAGGCGATCCAGGTCCAGATGAAAGGCGACGACGCCCGGGTGCTGACCTCCCTGGCGCAGCGCGCCGCGGCCGAGGTGGCCAAGATCCCCGGCGCGGTAGACGTCGGCCTTTCTACCCGAGGGCAGAAGCCGGAGCTGGAGGTTCAGCTCAATCGGGGGCTGGCCGGATCGCTCGGCATTACGGTGGGACAGGTCGCCCAATCGCTGCGGCCCGCCTTCGCCGGGATCGACGCTGGCGACTGGGTGGACCCCTCGGGCGAGACCCGCGACGTCACGGTGCGGCTGGCGCCGGAGGCCCGGGAGCGGGTGACCGATCTGGCGCAACTTCCGCTGGTCGCCGGCACCGGCCCCGACGGCGTGCCCTCGACCCTTCCGCTGGGGCAGGTTGCGACGATCCGGCAGGGGGTCGGCCCCGCGCAGATCGACCACCTCGACCGGGACAAAGTGGTCATCATCCAGGCGAACGTGGCCGGACGCCCGCTGACCCAGGTGACGCAGGACATCACGGCCAGGCTGGCCCGGTTCAGCCTCCCGCCGGGGTACGAGATCACCTACGGCGGCGAGTCGCAGGACCAGGCGGAGGTCTTCACCCGGATCTTCACCGCGCTCGGCGTGGCGGTGCTGTTGATGTACTTGATCCTGGTGGTCCAGTTCGGATCGTTCCTCGATCCCCTGGCGATTCTGGTCTCGCTGCCGCTCTCCCTCATCGGGGTAGTGCTGGCGCTGTGGGTGACCGGGGACACGTTGAACATCATGAGCCTGATCGGAGTCATCCTGCTCATGGGGATCGTCGCCAAGAACGCGATCCTGCTGATCGACTTCGCGATCTGGGCCCGGGAGAAGGGCATGCCGCTTCGGGAGGCGCTGATCGACGCCGGCCGGATCCGGCTCCGTCCCATCATCATGACCACCCTCGCACTCATCGCGGGCATGATTCCGGTGGCGATCGGCCACGGGGAGGGGGCGGACTTCCGGGCGCCCCTCGGCCGGGCGGTGATCGGCGGAACCATCACCTCCACCGTGCTGACCCTGCTGGTGATCCCAACCGTATACGAAATCATCGACGACTTCCGTTCCTGGGCGATGTCGAAGTTCCGACGCCGAGCCGCTCAGCCGGCAGGGCATCCGGTTCCGGCGCCGGCGTCGGTGGAGTGAGATCGTCCTCACCGATTCACCACGAAGGCACGAAGGCCACGAAGAGTGGCCT